>NZ_JAPTFO010000075.1:0-19299 GCF_030985515.1 Stenotrophomonas sp. Sm10 | reverse complement strand
TGAAGTTTCACCACATTACAATCCTCTATTCCATCCAAACCATACGGACGACGTTCGGATATCCCTAAGTCGATGAAAGCTCGTTCTGTAGAGCCAAAACGCCAAAATGACCCAAAGCGATTTGAAGTGAATCTTAAAATTTCGTCAAACTGGATTGTGACTTTCTCCCAAACCAGCCTTGTACCGACATAACGCTGAATAATTTCTTTAGAGCCCACGTAAATTCCTTCTCGTGCCATATTACCTCCTGTTAGCGATAAATATCGTAGATGGTATTAGCATCTTTGTTAGAAATTGCGTCATATTGAGACCTTGTTCCAGCCCAATATTTCAGAGCTTGACCATCATTCTGATTGATGATGTTCTGACCAGGCGCACCATCAGCTCCCCTAGGACCTGCTGGACCCGTTGCGCCATTCGCCCCTCTTGCGCCAGCTGGTCCTGCTGGTCCTCGCAAGCTATTTCGTTGTGTCTCTGTCAAAGAGTTAAAGTCAGGTCTAGCTTCAAGGGCTGTGATACGGCGCTTAACGTCTGTGTCATTATAGGATGGAAAAGTTCTCTTCCCCAAATTTTGTACTGAAACGCTTGTACCGTTTACAGCCGTCACCTTCCAAATCTCTTTATCTGCCGTAGAGCCACTAGACCAAAAATCTTCAATGATATCGCCTACTTTAATACCGTCGGGGTTCATAATATCGCTGGTTCTTATCGTGTTAGATGACCCAACGCCACCCCCTCCTATATCTCCTTTAGCAATGCGATATACTGGAGTTTCAGACTTTTTGGCATACTGCTCTAAAGCACGCTCTGCGGCTGAACCTTCAAAACGCACAACACCATCAGCACCTCTTGGTCCTGCTGGCCCCGTCTCTCCACGGTCTCCTTTTGGTCCAGTCAGATATTGAAGAGCTGAGAATCGGTCACGGCCATTTCCGACCTTGACCTTTCCTGTGTCACTTTCAATGCCTAACTCTCCGTCAAGTAAGACCAGAGGGCTACTTGCCCAATCACTCGCTGACATGCGCTTGTGTTGAACCCTTACTGGGATTGTTTCTGTCATGTTCTACTTCCTCCATCAAAAATAAAAGTTGGGTTCTCACTCCAACTTCCGTCATATCTTGAATTTTGTCCATCAGCGACCGTCTTGTAGACTGGCGCCAGTTCAATCCGTCTTGTCTGATTGTCAACCGTCACAGACTGCTCTACGTTCTGATACCAGTCGCCTGAGAAAGTCAGACGATAGGCACCGTAGTAAACTGCCAAGACCTGCTCCTCTCTCTGGGTCAAGTCTTTATCAATCGCTGGCATGACCGTATTAGCAGGCGCAAGATGGACGTGTCCACCATAGAACGGCATCTTGTTGACTACTACAGTCACATCTGTTTTGCCGTAAGGTGTACAGGTTGCTGACCAGCTGATGACGTACTTCTTGCCAATTTCAAAGCCCTCTCCATTGTGACCTACTTCTACGAAATCCGTTCCGTAGCTGATTTTCTTAGCAGTGCCACCGTTCAAGCGGTTTTTGTTATACTGGGTATTCCCGTCACCACCAATCAAACTAGCGTTGACTCTTGCAGTTTCGCTGACTTGTTCCAGTTTCTTGCTTAATTCAGCGATTGAGTCAGCGCCACTCATCAACTCTTCACGGATTCGCTTCACGAACTCAGGACGCTCTTTCTCCATTTCCTCATGGATCTTGGCTCCCATTTCTTCGGCCTTGGCCTTGTACTGCTCGATGGCATCCGTGATAGCTTTCTCACGCTTGGCAAATTCAGCATCAAAGGCACGGTCAGCGTTAGCGATTGCACGTTCCAGCATGATGTCAAATTTTGTTTCTTGCTTGTCCAAGATTGCGTTTGCTACTGCTGACAATCCGCTACCATTCCCCCCTGATTTCACTTTATCATCAAAGGTAATGGTCAGATAAGCTCCCTGGCCGTTGTTTGCCAAACAGTCATACTCGTAAGCAATGGCTTTCTTATAAACGTCCACATTATGCTTATAGCTTTTCAGGTTGACTGTATCGCCCATGTGAACAGTTTGCCCATCAAGTTCATAGGCTTCAATCTTGATGGCATCTGTAGCCTTATCTATGTGTTCGTTAGTAAATTTAGCGCTAGCCCACTTTGTCAACTCATCAACAGTCTGAATGTTATTATTTGTATAACTTCTTTCGTTGATGTAAGGGTAGGCACCAATTAAGGGACTATCAACCGTTATGGCAATCGTTGTGTCTTCCTTGGCTCCCTCGGCCTTAAATGTAGACTTAGCATGGATCCGAGTAACAACATTTTGTGAGTTTTTGGTTCGTTGATAGGATTTAAGGTTTTTGTGGGTAGAGATGATAACACCTCTGTCCTCTCCTCGATTTCGCTTAATTGAGATAGCAAAATTATCCCGAACCATCTCTCCTTCCCATGTTCCCACAATTGAGTGAGCGCCATCCATCAACACGCTGTAGAGTGTTTCTACTTCTTTCGTATTGATGGTTCTCCTGTCCGTGATATCACTGGTAAATGAAAAATCATTGATAGGAGTTTTAGCAACCTGTACCAATTGAGAAAGAGCCTGCCAGCAACTCTGCTTGTTGACAGACAGAGGATTGATAGACCGCTGCATAACGTCATCAGTGATATGGTAAGCAGTGATTTCTAAATGATCATCATTCTCTACTGGCTTCTTGATACGGAACAACTGCGGACCAAGCACAGGCGCTGGTGCCTTAATCAACATATCCTCACGGAAAAGTTGATAAATCTCAGAGTCGGTGATAGGATAGCGAACAGTAAGGGTAAAATCCCCGTTCATTTGCTCTTTGATGATAGCTGAAGTCGCTTCATGCAGTGGAATACCGTTCCATTTAACGTTACGAGTATCACTTTCAAGCAAATATAGCATTATGCCCACCCCCAAACTGTCTCAATCGTCATGGAACTGATACCAGCACCTAAGACAATCCCAACATCTTGTTTTTTGATTGGGTCAATCGTGATAAAATCCCCTGTCCATTTAATTCTAGAACCTGTTCCGTCCAAGAAACTAGGGTTGTTAGGGTTATTTACCATGATAGCTCTTCCAGACAGTCTTTCTAAGCGGATAACCTGCCTATCCACTGTAAAACTAACCTCAGTCGTACTCTGGCCAGTTATGGTAATTGTCGGAAAAGCCAAAGCAGAGCCCTTGGTTCTTAAAGTGCCACTTCTTGAGAAGGTCTGATTATCCGTAGCTTTAAAAAATTTTGTAGGATGACACTCAAATGTGACTTTAAGTGCATAATACCCTGCACGATTTCTAATAGTCTCAGAAATCTTCACCTTGTAACACCACATTTTTGTAGTCTTGACACGTTCGCTTTCAAGCCAAAAGTTTTCCCTAGCAAAGAGAGCCAGGAAACGGTTTAAGTCCTCTTCTTTTGGTTTGACTAAGTGAAGCGTGTAGGATTTCTCAATCATCCCTCTATGATGATTGGTTTGCAGGATGGCTCCGCTGATCCCATCATGCTCCCATAGTTTTGTCTTACTATTGGCAATCACAATGGATGGAGCTTCTTCTACAATCACATCAAAAGGAAAAGAGGAGGTTGCTACACCATCAATCACCAATTCATTATGTTTGATCATGCAATTCCTCCTCTAAGTTGTGTTTTCCGTTGCAGTTCATCCGCAATCTTTTGAGCGACCACCTCAGCAATGCGATTGATATCCATCTCTTCGCTGATGTTATTTCCGCTAATGCTGACATTGATAACAGGAGACAGACCTCCCATTGTTTGAGCAATTCCACGACCGATAGCTCCCAAGGTTCTTTCGTTCAGTGGTAAGACAGCTTCATTTCCAGCCTCTCCACCAACCATCAAACTATTTCCGTTTGAACCGAAAACAGTCGGCTTGGTCAAGATACCGCCCTTGGCATACCACTCTACGCCAATACTTGGCAACCCGTTACTCAACCAGTCGACTGGATTAAGAGAACCGCTAATACTAAAGTGTGGTAGAGGGATGTGAGGCCATCTAAATTCAAAGTTAAAGAATCCCTTAATAGCTTCAATTGCACTACCAACTAAATCCTTAGCCCCGTTAATAGCATTACCGATTGTATCTTTAATGCCATTCCAGACACTGCTTGCGGTTGATTGAATACTATTCCAGATATTGCTAATCGTATCTCTTATACCGTTAAAGACACTTGAGACCGAACTTGAAATACCATCAAATATTCCTGAAAGAGTGGACTTGATACCATTCCAAACAGTTGATGCAACCGTTGAGATGGTGTTCCAGATGTTAGACAATAACTGCGCTATGCCATTAAAGATAGTCCCAATGACACTTGCAATACCATTCCAGATTGTTTCTCCAACACTCTTGATGGTTTCCCAAGCGCCCGACCAGTCACCAGTAATGATCTGCATCACTGCCTTGATAATACCCAAAACAACGTTGATAGCTGTTTCAACTACCGTTTTAATCACTTCCCAAACTGTAGAAGTGATAATCTGAATATTATTCCACTCTCCCTCTATAAGAGGACCTATAACAGTCATAACAGCGCTAATAATAGCGGAAATGCCATTCCATACAGCATCCGTAATGGAACGAATTAGTTCTTGGTTTTCAGTCCACCAAGTTACAACAGTGCCAAAAATACTCATGATGAAGTTTGAAATTTCACCTACAACAGTATTGATGACAGATGAAATAGCCTCCCACACAGCTGTTACAGCGTTGCGGAATCCTTCATTCGTTTCCCATAAGTATTTCAAAATGACAACGACCGCTGCAACTGCGGCCGCTATTGCAGTTGCTGTCCCAATGATTGGTAAGGCGGCGGCAATCATGCCTCCTATTGAAAGTTCAAGAGCTGTTGCAGCTGCTTGTAAAGTTAGGAATATCGGTGCTATAACTCCTACAGCAGTAACAACTGTCCCTAAAATGACAACAAATTCTTTAATCGGACCAGGCAAAGTACCAAACCAATCTGCCACACCTTTTATAATGTCTCCTAAAGCTTGAAACACAGGAATCAACATTTCCAAAAGAGGTTGACCTAATGCAGCTAAGGCATTAGTTCCAGATTGTTTTAGATTCCCCATGACGTTTTCTAAGCCGTCAGATTCTCTTGCAGCTTGACCAAGTGCCCCAGAAAGTTCATTCCCGTCTTCAACCATTTGAAGCAAAGTTAATTGCTTTTGCGCTTCGCTCAAATCCTTGAATGACTTGCCGTACAGTTTATTTGCTGCCGCATTACGAGTTGTTTCTGTTGCAGATATCCCCAAAGCCGCATCGTTGGCAAAATTTCCTTTAAGAAATGATTGAAGGCTCTCAGTAACGCTTTCAATAGATTTGTCATAAAAAGCAGCACCATCTGCCGCTGCCTTAGTTGCCCTAGTAGATAAATCTAAGGCTTGAGCTGTATCTAGACCAGATGTTTTAGCAAAGGAGGCCATTTGGGTGAAACTTCCTTGTAATCGTTCTGGTACAATAGACATTTCTTTCCCAATATTATTAAGAGCCTCTCTAGCTTGACCTTCCATATCCCCAAAAACTGTACTAAATTGGGCATTACTTGCTTGCATTGAAGCAGCAGCTTCAATAGCTTCTTTCCCAACGTCAACAAGTTTTTCTGAAATATCACCCAATTTCTCACTAAACTGTTGGAGTAGTTCAGCTCTTGCAGCTTTAGCTATCTCACCCAAGCTTTCTTGTGCGCTATCCGCTACAGACTTAGTCCCCTTCATCTCATTATTGAGATTGTTAAAAGCAGTCTTAGCTTGATTCAGCTCCGCTTCCATCTTGTTAGCTTCGGCTGAGTTTTCACCATATTCTTTTTTAGTGATTTCTAACTGCTTTTCAAGGTTTTCAATTTGACGAGCGACAATTTCGGACTGTGCACCAATCTTCTTTTCGGCCAATGCTAACTTGTCAGCTTCGCTAGCGTTGGCACCCATCTGGCTTTCTTGTAGCTTAAACGAACTAACGACTTTTTCAGATTCGCTGGCAAGCAGTTTTTGCTCATTCTGCAATTCTTTCAGTTGGGTTTGGTTATTCTTGGTTGCATTCCCATTCCCCTCAAGAGCTTGATTGACACTAGCTAGTTTTCCCTCATATCCTTTTAGGATGTTTTGAGTCACTTCTACTTCACGTTGAAAAGCACGATACTGATCGGCGCCTATATCTCCTTTTTTGAACTGCTCCTCAACTTGAGACTGTGCTTGTCTTAAAGTTTCTAGTTTTTCCCGAGTGGTTCCGACTTGCTTCTGTAAGACTTCTTGCTTTTGGGTCAGTAAGGTAACATTCCCAGTATCAAACTTTAAAGCATTATCAATCTGTTTCAGCTCTTTTGTTGCGTTAGCAGACTCTTGATTGACACCTTTTAACGCTTTTTGTAAGGGCTGGGTATCGCCATCAATTTCAATTTTAATCCCTTTGATATTTCCTGCCATATTTCCTCCTTTCCTTAAAAATAAGGAGCGCTGAGAGGTTTTCTATGGCCAGAATACTAGCCAACTAAAGGAACTTGTCCTCACAATCGCTCTCTCAGCACTCACTTTTTCTCTAAAATGCATCAAAATCAGCTTGGGTGGCCTTCCGACTACCCGTTTTATTTTCGCTACGCAAATTGACATAATCTGTCTGATAATCTAACGCCATCCCAATGGAAATGTGCTTGAGATCATCGATAGATAAGCCAGTTTCCTTGCAACAAGATAGATAGGATTCTACCGTGAAGGCTTCTTCGCTTGCTGTTTCTGATGTGTCTGTTTCTTTTTTGTTTGTAGTACCGTATTCAACATTTCCATCATTAGCGGACAAACTTCGTCAAGAGGAAATTCTTCCATCTCCATGAAGAAATCATCAAACGGTTTAATTTTAGGATTGCCAGATTTAGCAAATACCCAAAATAGACGATAGAAAAAGGTAATATCGAAATCTTCTAAAAGAGATAAATCGACGCTTTCCGCTACCAAATCATTACCTTCTTCCAATTGGTTCAATTGAGCTACCAATTGTTTATTTTTCAATAGTCCCAAAAGGTCCTTGAAAAAATCCTGCCCAAACTCGTTTTTGTAAGCAATTGGAGTATAGGCATTTGTTGCAAGCTCATAGCGCTTATTGCTGATTTTAATACTTCGACGCATTCTTTACTCCTTACCCTAGAGATGTTGGCTCATAAACGCTGGTAAACCAAGCGTCATACACTTCTTTCTTGTCAGCTGATGTAATCGAACGTTTCACTACGCTATCAAGAGGACGTGGTGAACCCTTAAAGCTAAGTTCGCGTTCATTGACAGTTGTTCCACTCTTAGTACCAGAGCCGTTTGATGGACGACTAGCAGAGCAGTAGTAGATAACGTAACGAGTCTTATTTTTATCTCCTGAAAATTCAAACATAATAGCAAACGGTTTAGTTGAAGCATCGCCTTTTTCAGTCAATACTCCTGTTTGCTCATCCTTGAGTTCTCCTAAGATTTTTGTCGCAAACTCTTCCGTGATATGCGGTACTTTCAATTTCCCTTCATATCCTTCGTTTGAGTTCATGAAGTGGTAGTCCACATCGTCTGCTTGGATTGCTTTCGATTCTCCTTTTGGCTCTAACTCCAAGTTCATAGCTCCAGGGAAACGGAAAATTTG
Source organism: Stenotrophomonas sp. Sm10 (assembly GCF_030985515.1). Classification (NCBI taxonomy): domain Bacteria; kingdom Pseudomonadati; phylum Pseudomonadota; class Gammaproteobacteria; order Lysobacterales; family Lysobacteraceae; genus Stenotrophomonas; species Stenotrophomonas sp. Sm10. The sequence goes on along the minus strand of NZ_JAPTFO010000075.1, from coordinate 11,668 downwards.
CCCGTAGCTAATGACTTTTGTCTCACTGTTGATACTTTCGATTGGTGCGATATGCACGTTTTTCAATCCATAGGTTACTGTATTTTCTGTTTTTGTCATCTTCTTCTCCTTTAGTACAAATAAACAGTATAAGGCTTGACAGATAGCCTTTCTGTTGGGATATAGCTTTCTTCTGATACCTCAAAAACAAGTTGATGTTTAGACAACAACTCTTCCAAGATCTCTTCCAAATCTTCGTCTTTACGTTCAAAGATAAGCTCTACAGTCACAGATTTAATCTGGTATTTCTGTTCGTCGTCTGCTCTCTTGATATCTGGATGTGATTCAAAGTAGATAAGGTAAGGTGTTTGAGGAACGTGTCCAGTTTCAAACGCACGATAGGTTATAGGTAGATTCGCTTGACTTAGAATATCAACAAGGTCAGATAATTTCATTTTTGAATAGCCTCCTTCACTTTCCGTTCAAAAGAATTGATTAGCTTTTCTTCTACAGGTTTTATGTGAGGGATAGCACGACTGCGACCTCCATTCCTTAAGACATGGTCATTTTCAAGTAGGTGAGTCAATTGAGGGCTTGTAGCATTATGGATTACGTATGAGCCTTTTGAGTTTTTCTTAAGACGCCATCCTCTTCCATACTTTCCTTTATTCTTTGGGCTTGTCGCTTTCAAAGTCGCAACAGCTTCATCACCTAACTCTTGTGCGGTAGCGTCAATCTCATCTTCTAACTCACTAGAATATTCGCTCAGTGCTTTAGCGATTTCTGCTGAAAGGTCACCTGTTACACTCATGGCAATTCCTCCATCAAGGTCAGCTCCAGAATTTCTAAACCAATCGGAAATGTCTTGAGAATACGATACCGTTTCCCATTAAATTCCGCTTCTTCCTCGTTGTTATACTCAAAGCTATGAATATCAAGGATAAGGCTTGGTCTAAGTCCAACCTGGCTAGCCTGATAAAATTCAGAACGAGTAATGGAACGCTTGCGACACAAAATAGTCAATCGTTTCTCCTCAAATAGAGGCTGGTGCAATTTATCTAGTCCTGTTTTAACCCTTGAGATCAATGTAATCTCATTGTTCCATGCCATCTGCTTACCTCAATTTCAAATTATGCAGCCGCCATAAAAGGTGGCGTGGCATATCCACTCCACCCTCATAGCGAAAGGCTGCAAAATCGACTACAAACATTTGGTGTTCAGCGTTTTCTGATTCAAGCGAAACTCCCAAATTATCTTCCAGTTCAGTTATGACAGCTTCGATGATTTTCTCCAAAGGCTTATCACGTAGTGTTGTTGCTATACCCAATTTTAGTTTTAGTAATTCTAGTAATTGAGCATTGTCCATAACTACTCCTCATCTTCCTCTTCGGGTTCTTGAGGTTCTGCTTCTCCTTCGGAAATATCGTCATCGTCGATTTTAGTCAAGAAAATAGATCCTGCGCTATTTGACCCATCTAACAACTCTTGAATGAAGGTCTTATTGCTCCTATATCCTTTTCGGGGATAAATATCCCCAATTTGATATTCATATTGTTGAGGGTCTCTCAAATCCTTAAAAGGACGGATTACTTGATAAGCCATCAGCTACCTCCTTACCCTGCAGCGTCAGTGTAAGTTACATAGAAGCCTGCTGCTTCATCCACTTTCTTAACATCGAAACGGTTTGCAGTTCCTAAGTATTGACCGTAGATTTTATCATCTTGCCATTTGACAGTTGTCTGCGCACGGTCAAACAATGTAGCAAACTCTCCAACGTCACCGATAAATGCTTTCATTTCACCTTTGGCATCCCCAATGATGTCGTCAGGATAAACATCGATTACACGACCAGCGAACTTGTAGCCAGTTGGAGATGTGATATCTGTTTGAAGCATGTAGCGACCGTCCTTGTCCTTGATTTTATCAAGAGCGGCAAACATAGATTGGGTACATACAATAGTTGCATCGTAGTACGGTTTCAATTCCACATTGAGAATATCTTTCAAGCCGTCCAAACCAGCTGCGCTTTTAGCTGTAGCTGTCTTGAGAACTTTAGCGATTTCTTTATTCTTAGTGATACGTTCTTGGTTTTTAGCTTGCTTAGCAACCAATCCCATCACATCGTAGTCAGCATCATCAATCAATTCTTGAGATACTGGCAAATGGCCACGACGTGTCTTGATTTCATAGTTCACTTTTGTGAAAGTTGGTTTAGCCAACTCAGGGTTTTCTTCCAACTCTTCAACGGTGTTCATTGTTTGGTCAGTCAATTTAACAACTGCCCATTTACCGCTTGCGTTCTTGACATTAACGATGTTGACCAATGAAGTCAAATCTGTCTTGTCTTGTTTCGCTTCTTTAGGCGTCATCAATTCAACAGGAATGATTGCTTCTCCTTCAGCGGATTTGAGACCATCAGCACGCACTTCTTTTGTTCGAAGGTAATGGTTAAATGCTTCACGTTGTTCCAATGTTTTTCCTCCTCGTTTTTCCGTTTTGCCTGGAGTTGGTGCTTTACGGTTTTGCTCCTCGATTTGTTTTTCCAACTCATCGATTTCTTTTTCCAACTGCGCTTTTTCAGCTTCTTTTTCTTCAATTTCCTTTTGAAGATCATCCACAGTCTTTTCAACTGCTGAAACTTCTTCATCAGTTTCAGCACGGTCCAACTTCTCTAGTTCGACAACTGAGCGTTTATTTAATTCTTCGATAGTTTCTTCCAACTCAACTACCTTAGTTGCTTTTGCTCGCATACGAGCACCAAAGATTAATGCCTTATTCATAGCTTAAATTTCTCCTTAATTTCTTTCTTACGCTTGTCTAGCGCTTCACGATTCGCACGGCTCTGACTTTCGAAGTCTTTTTGTCGTGCAGCAATTTCCGTTTGTGGATAGGCTGGGAAAGTACATGGACTCACTTCAAAGATTTCTAGTTCTAAGACAGTGTCCAGATACGAACCGTCTTCACGTTCCTCTGTTTCGATTTTTATCGGGATAAAGCCAAAGCTACATCCGATAACATCTCCACGCTTGACACGGGCATAGGCTCCAACAGCTTGAGGATCATCCTTATTAATGATGATGTCTCCAAAAAGACCAATATCATCAACACCAAGTGTCAGAGTTCTGTTACCTGTTCGACCGAGAACAAGACTATCATCATGGTTAAATAAAGCTCTGATATCAGCGTCTGTGATAGCTTTCTCAACTCCAGCACGCTTGATAACTTCACAGTAGCCTGGCCACAATTCCGTTTCCTCGTCAAACTTGATAAAGTAGCCACTCAAAATCAAATCACCAGAGTCTTCTTCTCTCGTTTGAAATTGAGTGGCACGATAACTATTCCGTTTCTGCATTCTCTTCCTCACCTCCTTTCAGTTTGTTTTGATCTCCTAGTTTCTCTTGAGGGATATAGTTCTCAAGGACAATCAACTCTTCCATCTCAGAATCAGGAGCCATACCAAGCCAATCTCTCCACTCATTACGACGCATTGCAGTACTGTTTGTCATTTGTTGAGCGACGGCTGACAACTCTGTAATGTTGTAAGAGAAGAGCGAACGAGGATTTAACTTGAAGTAACGATTACTAGACAAAAGTAAGTCTCTGGTTAGTGTTTGAGTAATAGTGGTAGCGATACTCATGACAGTCGTATTTACAAAGTTGTTATACTCTGTCTTGTTGAACTCTCCCACACCCAAAATAAAAGCAGGTACTCCTAATAGACCTGCAACTGTTCTTTTATCTAATTCGACAGACTCATTTAGAGCGATATCCGTTAGACTAAGCGGTTTTACCTGCTGGATGTCCAGCAATGCCTCTGGAACAATCCATGGAGCGCCAACCCTGCTAGTACTTAAATACTTCTCAGCGATACGCTCACGCCCTTGCTCCGAGTCTAGTTCAGCACTGGACGAGTCTACTTTAACGATAAGACTAGGAATGTTCTTACCGTTCATGAAGCTTTTTTTAGTCTTAGTAGCCATGTTCAAACTTTGAACCACATCTGTCAACGTCACCCTAAAACCAGTACCAATATATGGAATATCTGGATCTGGATTGATGACAAAGTGGACTACTTCATCAGGGGAAAACTCTTCACCCCTAAATGAGATTACATAGGAATCTTTATCTGTTCGGAACGAAACTTCCCTCATCGGAAATGGTCTTAGATTAGAAATATAATCCGTGACAGGATCATATTCTACATGTAGAACAGAATTCCCATCGCCATATAAAAGTAAATCACGCACAATCTTGAAAATCCATGACTTCCTTGTCATGTGTTCGCATGGATTGATGTCAATCTTTCTAGCAAGCCCATCACGGATTCTGATATCACCTTTATCTGTATTCTCCATCAGGTGGATGGTCATATTAGAGACCAAATCAGCAATCTTATTAACCGCTGTCACCACATCTGGATTTCTGGCCAAAGGTACATACGAAACCATCAGGTTTGACAATCCTAAATCTGAATGACTCAGCATATTGATTGGCTTACTTGGCTTGTTTCGTTTCCAAATCTTTTCAAAAATACCCATGTTTCCTCACCTCCTTTCTCTCTAATCAAAGAATCTCATTACATCGCCACCCTTGCCAAGATTAGCAAGAGCCTGTATACAAGCAAAGACGCTGGCATCAAACAAGTCAATCCTTGCAGTACCACCGTCTCCGTCTAATTTTTCATATTGCACAGCGTCATCCACCTTTTCAATTGCTCTAACATTGCTCACACAGTATTCATAAGCGTCAGAATGAAGATAGTAAAATTCCTTGTTCTTGACTTTGAACTCAATCCGTCTGAACCCCTCAGATTTCAGATAGAATAACTGAGGCTGGTCAATCATCTTGAACTTAGCCTTTTTCATCTTAGCCAAAAACTCACGACCAAACTTCCTATCCATTCCCACAGCTTGGATTTTAAATCCACGCTCACGCATACTGATAAACCATTTTACGATATCATCATAGAGAACGGTAGGAGTATTGCTCATCGTCAGCCAGCCATCAGATTGCCAGCCAAAAAGTGGAATCCCATCATCGTTAGCCTTCTTCTGAGCATTAATCCGAGGGAAGAAAGCATGTGTGATACAGATATCAACATCTTTCTCACCATCATTATAAATACCGTATAGAGCAGCCGCTGTTAAGTCATGTAATCTTGACAAGTCCGCACCACCATACCAGCGAATCGGCAAGCGTGCCAGCTCTTCTAGACTCCAATCGTAGCAACTATCCGACGCAATAAACTCATCAGGATTGAAATAAGCATTCATAGAGTTTGTAAAGATATTCAAGGTCTTATTGAAAAACTCGTTTCTAGTTTGAGGATCATTCATAGCCTGCTCTGCTTCTTCCTTGAGAGCCTTGAGCGAAACAGTGACACCCCACGACGGATTAGCCATCTTGAGAATATTCTCATCCAGATAGTCCACCACATCCCCATCAGCAGATTGATTAGCCTTGCAGATGAAGATAAAGAATGAATCATCAGTAACTAATTGCTTAAGCACCTTTTGACAGTATTTCAAACGATTAGCAAGGAACCCAGTAGGAATATCCCCAGCCGTAGAGATAACAAAAAGCATACTGTTACGGTATGCTGACATTGTTTTTTTCATAAGACCATACTTCTTACTGTTTCGCATAGTATGAGCTTCATCTAGGATAATAACGTTACCGTTCAGAGAGTCCAAACGACTCTCATCATTCGCCAGAGCTTGGATAAAGAAAGAACCCTCATCACCAAAATTAGCAGTGATAGAGTGTTCTTGGTTATTATCCTTGATACGAATGTTCTTGTCATTCCAACGCTCAACGTTGAATCTTAAAAAGCCAAAAGCTTCCATAGCTTGCTTGACTGAGTTGGCCACGATGTAGCATTTTGAGCCGCTATCCGTGTCCAATACCTGGTAAGCAAGTGCGATTGCAGCAGTAAACGAGGTCTTTCCATTCTTCCGAGCAAGCATGATAAGCGCTTCTTTGAACCTGCGCTCATTCGTCCCTTTATAGTAAAATCCAAACAGATTAACCACAACGAAATGTTGCCACGGTTGCAAAAGCAATGGCTTGTTACGGATAGACACCGCAAACATATCATCACCCTGCTGATGGACTATTACATTCTCGATAAAGTGAATAACAAAATCCACCATATCCTCATCCATCTCAAATGCTGGATTTTCTAAATCACGGAAAAAACGTTCAGCAGCAAGAATGTTCTCCTCGCAATGTTCCTCTTGGTGAGTTAAGACGTGTTGAGCGTATTCTTTTGCTTTATCAAGATTACCCATTTCCACTCACTCTCTTCTTCTTGATTTCATTCTTGAACTTCAAGACTTCCGCTAAAGGTGACTCTCCTTCTTGTTCAACCACCTCACCGAGAGATTTCGGATTCATCATTAGCTGATTAGAATAACTCAGGATGTCTTTCCTGAGTATTTCCATTGCTGTCAAGATTGGAACTTTGCGCTCATTCTCAGCACCAGCCTTGTTGACGTAGGTATCTGTCACTGGATATCCCATATCAGCATAATCTTGAGCAAGTTTCTGATACTGATATAGCATGCCTGCGAAAATATCAATGATCATCTCGAACTCTTTCCGATAAGTGCCCAAGTCTTTCATCTGCTTGACCACTTTCGACTTAATCGACTTCGCTGTAATTGGTTTAGCCAAAAACTACCTCCTCTCGTCAAAAATGCTTAGTTTTTATCCCCTTTTTGTTTGAAGCCTCCCGACTTGGAAAAAGTTCCCTTCACCGGTTCCCAGAGGCTTCAATAAATTTTTTTTGAAGTGGGGGGGATAAAAAAATTTTTTTCATTTTTCATTTTTGTTTTTGAAAAAATTTAAAAATTCTTTTTTTCTTTTCTTCTGCCAGTAAATTCCATTTCCGATTATCTTATCGTTGTTGCGATCATGGAATGTATTGTGTTTGCGGTTGGTCAGTGGCAAACAATTCCAAGACACATACTCTAACTCTGGATACTCGGATACTGGGTAAATATGATGAACCATTTCAGCTGGAACTGACTGCCCATATCTTAGACTTTCTTGGCAAAGGTAATCGTGTTGTCTCATGACCTTGTCACGAAACTTGTACCACTTCCTTGTCTTCAAGCTTTGTCTGACTGGTTTGTTGTACATGATATATACTCCTTTGCAAAACAAAAGGACAGGCTCTTGGCCTATCCCATCTCATACAAGAAATCTATGCTACCATAATAAACCTTTTTTTGTGAGACTTCAAGATGTCTTTTGTCTCATCTTTTGTCTACAAAATCATATACGAGAGCTCCAATAAATACTAAAGGCAGAAATAGAAAAATCAATCCATGTTTAAATATTTTCCCTATATCTTCTTTTGTCCAATCGAAAACAATTTTCAAAAACATCAATGCGATAAAATAACAAACTAAATATCCTATGAGTAACATATTCCTCTCCTCCAACTATACCAATTTTATCCCTCACTTTCACATATCTTATATTTTGTTAAACTCACTCTAAATCTCAAACCCTTGTTAATCATGGATTTTAAAGCATTTCATTTTTTCGGCTTATGCTTAACTCATTATGTGAAAGTAATATCTAAAAAAATTAAATAACAAAGTTCCGTAGTGCATCATCAAGCTCTGCTTGTTCTATCCCTATGTATCTTAAGGTTATTGCAGGCGATGAATGGTTGAACATTTTCTGTAACGTTCCTACGTCCTTTGTCTTGTTGTAATATTTATAGCCAAATGTTTTTCGCATTGTATGCGTGCCAACATTATCAATGCCTAGTTCTTCAGCTGCTTCATGAATGATTTGATAGGCTCGCTCACGAGTGATCGCTTTATTCTGACCTTGCCTACTCTTGAATAAGAAATGATGAAATGGTTTCCCTTCAACATATCTTCTCATTTCTTTCTTGAGTTCTTTCGTCATCCGTCTTGTTATCTGCTTGCCAGTCTTCCGTTCTCTCAGCTTGATGTGCCAGCCTTGAACATCTTTAACTTTTAAAGTGAGGATATCTCCAACTCTCAATCCAGTATTCAGACCTGTGATGAATAGCATATAATACATCTCATTCCATTCTCTGAGATAATCTTTCATAGCTTGTATATCATCGTTCTCTTTTATCGGTGATACAAATTCCATAACTGCCTCCTTTCTACAAAACAAAAAGCCAGCTGGTCGCTGACTCATGATGTTCCTCTGTTAAACAACTTTTCTGGAAAAAATAGGATGACTCCAACTTGTGATTTGTGTTTTGTTTTCAGAAGTTCATGCTATCATAATAAACTGTTTTTCATGAGAATTCAAGAGGTGTTTTGTCTCAATCTTATTTACAACTCACCTTTCAGTATAGCGTACTGTTCTAAGATAATCCTTCTACGTCGATAGATTGTAGCTTTGCTCATGAATTTCTGTTCTGCTATTTCTTCCCATCTCAATTGAGGATATCTCCAGCGTAGATTAAAGATTTCCATATCCTCATCCACTAAATTGCTCAAGAGTTTGTTAATAATCCCTTTAAATCCTTCAAGAAATTTTAAAGTCGGATCATCTGCGATTCTGATTGCGATAGTTTCGGTAGGTTTGCTTATTCCTACAGTAGGTCCACTTTGAGCATCTGGATTTCTGGTTTCTAACTCTAACCTTCTTAAGTCTATTGTGCGTTGAATGTTTTGAAATTTGAAAAGTTCTCTGTCTAATGTTTTGAGGTCTTCGTCGCTTAATTTCTTCAATTTCCACCTCCAAGTTTTTAAAAAATGTAAACAAGTTGTCAAGTATCTGAGAGAAAGCCTTGCGAATATTAGAAACTGCCTGGTTAATCATTTTAGTTATAGCTTCAATTTCTTCAGGACTTAATTTCCGTAGTTGTTTCTCTAATTCTTCTTGCTTTTCTTGTATCTGCCGTTTAGCTATCTTCTTCTTAATTCTTTTGTTCATTGACTTTTATTTCCTCTCTTGAATCTCAATTCCAAAGAAAGTACAGATATCTTCCAATGCGCATTTAGAAATGCTACGGCCTGCTTCCCACTTGACTATCGTATCTCTGCGATACCCTAATTTAATGGCCAAATCACTTTGAGTTAATCCCAACTCGCATCGCTTTCTTTTTAACGTTTCGGCAAAAGGATTTGTCTTTTTTCTCAAAAATATACGAGGGTCAAGATTCAATTTTTCGCAAATAACAAACATATCCCCATCTTGCGGTTGTGCTTTGCCGCTTTCCCAATGGCAAATGGTCTCTGGAGTAACTCCAAAGATTTTAGCAGCCTCAACTTTCTTTAGACCTTTGGATTTTCGCCACAATCTGATTTGATTTCCGAACTTATTATCCTTCATCATCCACCTCGATTTCTACGACCACTCTTCCATTCGGATGTCTCTTATGGTAAGACGGCCATTGACAATACTTCAACATCCTTTCAGCAATACCTGTTTCTTTGCTGATCTCCGCAAGTGTCCCCATGGTAATGAATGTGTCGCCTTCGTACAATGCATACTCACTCATTGCTTAACTCCTCAATCAACCAGTCCAGATTCTTTCTGGCTTTCTTTAGGTCTTCAAGACCGTTTTTCTTCTGGAATCGCAGTTGATACTTCAAGGCATTTCCAAGATAAAAGCCTTTCAGCTGTTCTGGTGTCATGAAATTCCTTAAAGCATCGATAGATTCCATGCCAAATCTGCCTTGGTAGTGGTTTGGTTTGTTTATGTTGTCTGTCATTTTAACTCCTCATCTTCTATTCTTATCAAAGCTTTTCTATTTGGGAAATGTGTTTGGTGCCATTTTCTTGAATACATTTTTAAGGCATCTAAGCTTATACCAGTATATTCGCTTATCTCATATAATGTTCCCATTGTGACAAATCTATCTCCTGAATACAAAGCCCAATCGTGATTCCATTTATCGTTAACTACCATTCAATCCCCCTTTCTACTCTTTTTACTAAGCATTCACTACAAATGCCATTTTGAAATACACAATCATAATCTAACTTGTCTTTCGAAAAGAAAAACTTTTTACAATCTTCACAATCTAACTTATTGTTCATTTGTTTCTCTTTCTAAAGCCGTTCCAATTTTCTCGCTGTAGTAACTCAAAACCTTACTTTGGTTTATTTTTGTTTGTGTGATATTGTCTATAAAAAAATCCAAGTCTGCACTCATTTCATTCAACAACTTAACAGCTTTCAACTGATATTCCATATCAGGGATGTCAATCGTTATCTTTGACAATCTAGCTAGTGATAAGCCCGGTTGATTATCTCCGTCCGCACATCGCTCTATTTCTTCACGCTTCATCAGCAGCCAATGAAATAAATATCGCTTATCTATCATTTCTTTTGGCTCAACTTTAAAACTAGCTTCTTCCATCCAAAATGGGTCTCGATGGAAATAAACTGCACCAACTGTACCCTTACGAGTCAAGCGGATTGTGTCACTTTCACAATTGAATTTGTCTGTCGTGCCTTTTGTATTTTTCCCAGCTCCATAAATATAATATGAACCTTCGCTAACTTTACCACGCTTGCCTGGAATTAAGTCACAAACTTCTAGCAATCCGTGCGTTGTTATCTTATCTGGTTTCATTCTAATCCTACTGCAAAATTATAAGCCAATAAATAATCATCTAAGACCTTGTGACATCTCGTTATGAAAGATTTTAAATCAATATCTGCGTTGAAAAACTGAATCAATATCAATTGACTAGCTAGATGCTTTTCAAGGTGGTCGATTGCCGCTTGATCTAATTCAGCATTAACTTGGTCAATGTCTATTTCTTCTTTCTCAACTGGTTTTTTAGGTATCACCCAGTTGAAATCTGAATTTAATTTATCAGATTCTTGATATTCAACTTTTTGAGTTTTACAATCATAAATCTCTTTTGAAATTTCAGAATCATTTTTTTCTTTGTCAATGACCAAGAAAATCACGTTGATAGATGTGTCTTCAAATCCATTTTGAATCTCATTCAATTCAACAAGGTTATTCCCTACCAGCTCTCTCATTTTCTTCTCAGACTGACGGTAAGCAATACCAGGAAACATGATATAGAATCCGTATCGTTTCGTGTAAGTTAGTGACTTCAACAGAAAAATATCATCAACAACACCAGATTTTTTCCACGGATACAGTTCTTTGATGGCCTGTTGGTCTTCTTCTGGTAAATCTTTCAATTTCAGAGAGTAAGGCGGATTCATTGCAATTGCATCCACTTGTATGTCTGATTGATACGTAAAAAAACTCTGATTATCCACAACTGCATGAGGAAAATTTGTTTTTAGAGCTTCGCAACTTTCCTGCTGAATTTCTACAGCATGAAAATCAGTCATACTAATAAACTGCTCCAACTGTCCAGAGCCTGCAGCACCATCAAAAACAGATATATTTTCACCGCAATACTGCTTCACTTTATTTGCTAAGTATTCTCGTAAAGGCTTCCCTGTCACATACTCAGCAAATTTATTGGCTTTCTGACGGTTATTGTGTTCCACAAACGTCATAGCATCACCTCATCCCCTACTTTGATTTTCTCAAACTGTTCTCTAGTAACTACGAAAATTCCATAATCTCTGATAGTGATAGTGTATAGCTTGCCATGCCGTCCTTTCTCAAGGACTTTACCAAATATCTCAGCGCCTTGATTATCCGTCTTATAGATAACCATCGGCTTCTTCTCTTCTAAATCTCGAATCC
>NZ_JAPTFO010000074.1:0-19484 GCF_030985515.1 Stenotrophomonas sp. Sm10 | reverse complement strand
GGTCGCTGGCCCGCATTGCCCTGATTGCCGGCCCGCGGCCGGCACTACCACGCAGGTCTCAGCTGCGCATGCCCACGCCACGACGCAGCAGCCACAGCGCCAGCGCCGTCAGCACCACCACGAAACCGATCATCAGGCCGTAGGCCACCGGCAGCGGCACATCGCTGCTACCCAGCAGGCCATAGCGGAACGCGTTGACCATGTAGAAGATCGGGTTCGCGTGCGTGGCCGCTTCGGCCCAGCCCGGCAGCAGCTTCACCGAATAGAACACGCCACCCAGGTAGGTCAGCGGGGTCAGGATGAAGGTCGGCACGATCGCCACGTCATCGAACTTCTTCGCATACACCGCATTGATGAATCCGGCCAGCGAGAAGATCGTCGCGCCGAGGATCACCGTGGTCAGCATCACGATCGGATGCGGGATTCGCACCGGGGTGAAGAACATCGCGATGATCAGCACGATCACGCCGACCATCAGGCCGCGCAGCACGGCACCGGCCACGTAGCCCCACAGGATCACCCAGTTCGGCATCGGGCTGACCAGCAGTTCTTCGACGTGGCGGCCGAACTTGGCACCGAAGAACGAGGAACTGATGTTGCCGTAGCTGTTCTGGATCACGCTCATCATCACCAGGCCCGGCACGATGAACTGCATGTAGGTGTAGCCGCCCATGTCACCCACGCGCGACCCGATCAGGTTGCCGAAGATCAGGAAGTACAGGGTCATGGTGATCGCCGGCGGCACCAGGGTCTGGCCCCAGATGCGCATGATGCGGGCGACTTCGCGGCGCACGATGGTCATCAGCGCGATGCGGTTGCGCTGGCCGTCGGTCAGCTCGGTGGTGCTCATGCAGGCTTCTCCATGTTGCCGGTGAGGCGCACGAACAGCTCCTCCAGGCGGTTGCTCTTGGTACGCATCGAACGCACGCGGATGCCGGACTCGTTCAGCGTAGCGAACACGCGGTTGAGGTCCATCGCGCGTGGCATGTCGATGTCCAGCGTGTGCGGGTCCGGCGCGGTCAGCGTCGCGCCCTCGATCACCGGCAGCTGCGCCGGCAGGTCACCGTCGATGTCCAGCAGGAAGCCTTCCACGTCCAGCTTGGCCAGCAGGGTGCGCATCGGCCCCTGCTCGACGATCTGGCCATGGTTGATGATCGCCAGGTGGCGGCACAGGTACTCGGCTTCTTCCAGGTAGTGCGTGGTGAGGATGATCGTGGTGCCGGCAGCGTTGATCTCCTTAAGCACGCGCCACATGTCGCGGCGGATCTCGATGTCCACGCCGGCGGTCGGCTCATCCAGGATCAGCAGGCGCGGGCGTGTCATCATCGCGCGGGCGATCATCAGCCGGCGCTTCATGCCGCCGGACAGCGTGCGGCTCATCACCTGGGCCTTTTCCCACAGGTGCGCGCGCTTCAGTTCCTCTTCGGCGCGCTGCTCGGCTTCCTCGCGCGGTACGCCATAGAAGCCGGCATAGTTCACCAGGATGTCGAAGGGCTTTTCGAACAGGTTGAAGTTGATTTCCTGCGGCACCAGCCCGATCAGGCGCATGGTGGCGCTGCGGTTGCGCACCAGGTCGCTGCCGAACACTTCCACCTGGCCCTCGCTCAGGTTGACCAGGGAGCTGATGATGCCGATCAGGGTCGACTTGCCGGCGCCGTTGGGGCCCAGCAGGGCGAAGAAGTCGCCCGGGGCCACTTCCAGGGAAACCCCCTTCAGGGCCTGGGTGCCGTTGTCGTAGGTCTTGCGCAGGTCGCGCACGCGCAGGGCGGGCGCCATATCGTTCTGGGATGCCAAGCTCGAAGCCTTCGCGCCCATGGGCTGGCGCTGGAGAGGGGCGGGGAGGGGCTATTATAGAAGACCCCGAGGGCTTGCCCCGGCTACACACTGTCCCGAAAAGTCGTGCCTGTTCAATTCCCCCTCAAGCTGGTCGGCTGCCGCATGCTGGCCCCGACCGTCGGCCACTACCAGTTCGTGCGTGATGATGGACAGCCACTGGATTTCCAGCCCGGCCAGTTCATCCAGGTCCATTTCAGCTATGCCGACGGCACCGAAACCAAGCGCAGCTACTCGCTGGCGACCATCCACGACCATGCGCTGGGCCCGGGCGAGGCGGTGGATATCGCGGTCAGTTTCGTGCCCGGTGGTGCTGCCACGGCCCTGTTCGAGGCACTGGAGCCGGGCGGCCAGATCAGTGCGTCCGGCCCCTATGGCCGGTTCTGCCTGAATCCCGGTGACCACAACGCCCGTTACCTGCTGATCGCCACCGGTACCGGCGTTACCCCGTACCGTTCCATGCTGCCGCTGCTGGAAAAGGCCATGGCCGAACGCGATGTGCAGATCGTGCTGCTGCAGGGCGCGCGCAGCCCGGGCGAGCTGCTGTACAGCGAAGATTTCTACAGCTTCGCCGAAAAGCACGCGAACTTCCGCTATGTTCCGTGCCTGTCGCGCGAATTGCCGGCCGAACCGCACCCGGATGTACAGCACGGCTACGTGCAGCAGGCGCTGGCCGGTTTCACGCCGGACCCGGCCACCGACATCGCCTACCTGTGCGGCAACCCGGACATGGTCGATGCCTGCGCCGAGCTGCTGAAGGCCGCCGGCCTGGGCAACCCGCAGATCCGCCGCGAGAAGTACGTCAGCAGCAAGTAAGCCAGGGTAGTGCCGGCCGCTGGCCGGCAACCCCACGAACCCTGGTAATGCCGGCCGCTGGCCGGCAATCCCGCAAATCGGAGGCGGCATCACGCCGCCCCCGGTGCCATGCCTCAGTACGCGATCCAGGCATCACGCCAGGCAAAGCCGGTGCCTGGGCGATAGGCATCGGCGTTGATGTTGCACCACGCACCTTCCGGGAACGGGCGGCAGGCGTACAGCTTGCCGTCGGTGCCCTTCACCACGGTCTCGCCCGGCTTGTAGCTGCCGAGGCCTGCCGGATACACGAAGTCGAAATCGCCACCCGGCGGATCGACCGGGCCCGGACCCGGAATCTGGGTTTCCAGTTCAAAGCGATGACCCGGCTTCAGGTAGACACGGTTCTCGGTGGCGGACGCCACCGGCGTGATCACGCCGTTCTTCATCACGCCGACGCGGGCGTGCTGGGCGCTGCCATTGACCTTGCTGGCCAGCGCCATCGGCCACTGCGCCGGAGCGGTCTGGCCGGCGGCCAGGGTCACTTCCGGGCGCTCCAGATCGTTGCCGTTGGCATTGAACACGCGCAGGGTCAGCGTGGTGCCTGCCTCCAGCGCACCGCGGGCGGTGACCGGGCCGGCATCCTGCCACTGCGGCGGCGGAATCACGCCGTTGCCGCCTTCGAAGCGGACATCCATGCAGGTGTAGAACGCTTCACCCGAATCCGAACGCTGCCAGGTGTTGTAGATGATGTGCTGGCCACTGCGCTTGGGCAGCGGGCAGTCCAGCTTGTAGGTCTTGCCGTCCACCGGCACGTTGCCCAGTGTGCAGAATTCCTGCAGGTCGGCCCAGCGCAGCGGGCTGCCCGGCTGCCAGCCATCACGGGTGACATAGAACTTCCACTCGCGGGTGGCATGCGGGGCCGGGGCATAGAACTCAAAGGTGTAGCGGCCACGCGCGTCGGCGCGGATTGGTGTGGTCGGCCAGTCGGTACGGTTCAGGTCAAGGCCGCGGTACTTGGGAATGCTGGCACTGCACAGTTCGCCATCGCGCACCAGTTCGCGATGGTTGCCATTGGCATTGCCGTGGGCAATCGCGCTCCAGTCGTAGAACGGCTGCGCGCCGCCAATGGCCTTGGCTGCGGCACAGGCCGGGTTGGTCGGGTTTTCCGGATTGCCCTCGTGGCACTGCTTCACGCGGCTGAGCGGCTTGGTCATGGTGCCGTGGGCGAAGGCGCTGCCGGACAAGGCCAGGCCGGCGACGACGGACAGTGCGAAGACTGCCCGATGGGACAGGTGCATGCAGAGACTCCTTTGCGAGGTGTGGGAAACCTCAAGGAGTCTTCACATGCAGATGCGCCGGCAACATCGGACAAGTTTGAAATCGATGGCAGCTGTGTTCGATCTGCAACACGGTGCTTACTTTGCCGTCATCCGGGCGAAAGGCGGTGCATTGTGCACCGCCTCCCGCATCACTGCCTCAGTACGCGATCCACGCATCGCGCCAGGCCGCGCCCACGCCCGGCCGGTAGGCCTCGGCATTGACGTTGCACCATGCACCCTCCGGGAACGGACGGCAGGCGTACAGCTTGCCGTCGGAGCCCTTCACCACGGTCTGGCCCGGCACATAGCCGCCGATACCGGCCGGGTACACATGGTCGAAATCACCGCCCGGCGACGGCGTGCCCGGGTCCGGCACCTTCGTGTCGAGCTGGAAGCGGTTGCCATCCTTCAGGTACACGCGGTTGGCGGTGGCCGAGGCCGTCGGCGTGATTGCACCATTGGCCAGCACGCCCACGCGCGCATGCTGGGCACTGGCATTGACCTTGCGGGCCAGCGCCAAGGGCCATTGCGCGGCCGAGGTCTGGCCGCTGGCCAGCGTCGCTTCCACACGTTCGACATCGTTGCCGCTGGCATTGAACACGCGCAGTGCCAGCGTCGTACCGACCGGCAATTCACCGCGGGCGGTGACCGGGCCGGCATCCTGCCATTGCGGTGCCGGCGTCGTACCACCGCCGCCGCCTTCAAAGCGCACGTCCATGCAGGTGTAGAACGCCTCGGTCGAATCCGAGCGCTGCCAGGTGTTGTAGATCACATGCTGGCCGCTGCGCTGCGGCAGCGTGCACTGCAGCTTGTAGGTGCCATCGGCAGAGAGCGGTGTATTGCCCAGCGTGCAGAACTCCTGCAGGTCGGCCCAGCGCAACGGGCTGCCCGGTTGCCAGCCGTCGCGGGTGACGAAGAAGCGCCAGTCGCGCGTGGCGTGCGGCGCGGTTGCCTTGAACACGAAGGTGAACCTGCCATTGGCATCGGCGTGGATCGGCGTGGTCTGCCAGTCACTGCGGTTCACGTCCAGGCCGCGGAAGGTCGGGTTGTTGCCGCTGCACAGCTTGCCGTCGGGCACCACGGCCTGATGGTTGCCGTTGGCGTTGGCCTGGTTGATGCCGTTCCAGTCGTAGAACGCCTGTGAACCGCCAATCGCTTTTGCAGCGGCACAGGCCGGGTTGGTCGGATTCTCGGGATTGCCCTGGAAGCAGGCATAGACGCGGCTGACCGGCGTGGTCATCGTGCCGTGGGCGAACGCGTTGCCGGCCAGGCACAGGCCCGCAGCGGCGAACGAGGTGGCCAGCAACAGCGGTGTGGATCGGAATGACATGGCGCATCCTTGTGGTCGTCGAAAGGGAACGGTGACCGCAGGCGCTGCGCTGGGCGGCGGACTTTCGGCGGCACCAGGGCGAGTATCGAGTCGCACTGCAGGCGGCGGAACCATCGCAGTGCCGATCCGTGACTGCGCATGTGAAGCCCTTCCCGCAGGCTTCACGCAGGGCTGAACGGATGCGCTGGACGTCACGTGACCGGCGTGGCATCGATCACGTCATGGAGATCACGCGACGCAGTCCCGGTACCCACCCGATCTGCCTGGCACGAGAAACAGCCATGCGCGGCGTTGTGCAGCTGGACGAACGCCACCGACGGGTCGGCAAACAGCGCATCCAGATGGCTGCCCACCTCGGTGCCCGCACAGACCTGGGCACCGCACATCAGCGCGGCGTGGTCATAGGCACGCATCGAGATCATCCGGCGCTGCACATACGGGGGCACCTCGCCCGGCGGCAGGACGCAACGGGTCACGCCGCGCTGCACGAAGATCGGGCCGGCGGCGCGGTACGGCGAATGCAGCGGCAGGTGGGCGTGGGACAGCAGGAGCAGCTCGCTGCCAGGCGCGGGATCGCTCAGGCTGATCCGGCAGGGATGTCCGCCGCTCGCGCCGGCCCAGCGACGCTGGATGCCGAGCGCAGCGAGCGCGCAGTCGCTCATCTCGAACAGGTGCAGGAAGGGGCGATGGTCGATGCCACCGAGGTACCACGTGTGCATGGGTGTCTCCTGGGTTTGCGGCGGATTCTGCGCGTGCGCCGGCGGCCGTGCTCGCCGTTTTCAGACCCCGCATCGCCGTCAGGCCGGGGCACTGGCCCGTGGGGTGCTGCGGGCCGCCGCCGGTGCCGCCCTGTGCCGACCAAGGCCGAGGGGCAGGACCGTCCGGTCTGCGCGCCGTTGGCGGCGGATTCGTCATTGCCCATCGCCGTCGGCGCGCTGCCCGTGTAAGTTGAGTCACATCTTCCGCGGCAGCCCGTCGTGGTTGCCAGGAACGTCTTCCAGGGGAAACGAGCACGATGCAAAGACTCCACCTCGCGTTGGCCGCAGCGTTGGCCAGCCTGATGCTTGCCGGTTGCAGCCAGCCGCCGTCACCCGGCGCCGAGGGCGCCACTGACGCACCCGGCCGCCGCTTCGGCACGATCGATTTCCAGCCCTGCACGCTGTCCACGGTAGGTGCCAGCGCCAACGTGGAGGCGCAGTGCGCCACCCTGCAGGTGCCGGAGGACCGGGCCCAGCCTGACGGTCGCCGGATCGGCCTGCGTATCGCCTGGCTTGAATCGGGCAGCAGCGGCGCCAGCCAGCCGGATCCGGTGTTCTTCCTGGCCGGCGGCCCCGGCCAGGCGGCCAGCGAGGTGGCGGTCATCGTCGATACTGCACTGCGCCAGGTGCGCAAACAGCGCGACGTGTTCCTGATCGACCAGCGCGGCACCGGCGGTTCCAACCCGCTCAGCTGCCTGGGCGCGGACGGGAAGGAGCTGCCGATGGACGAGGATGCCGCGCCTTCCGAGGCATCGCTGCGCGACTACGCCCAGCGCTGTGCGGCTTCCCTGCAGGGACGTGCGGACGCACGTTTCTACACCACCACCGAAGCCATTGCAGACCTGGACGCAGTTCGCCAGGCCTTGGGCGTGGACCGGGTCAACCTGATCGGTGCGTCCTACGGCACCCGCGTGGCCCAGCGCTATGCGGGTACCTATCCACAGCACACCCGCAGCATCGTCATCGATGGCGTGGTGCCGAATGAGCTGGTGGTGGGCGGCGATTTCGCCAGGACATTCGAGGACGCGATCGCCCTGCAGTCGGCGCAGTGCCGCAAGGACGTTACCTGCAGCAAGCGCTTCCCGACCGATACCCGTGCGCAGCTGCGCAGCGTGGTCGAGACCCTGCGCCGTGCACCGGTTCCGGTCGAGTATCGCGACCCCGGCACCTACGGGACCCGGAAGGATGTGCTGACACCGGACAGCGTGGTGGGCCTGGCTTTTGCGTTTTCCTACGTACCCCAGTACGCCTCATTGCTGCCGCTGGTTCTTGATGAAGCCGCGCACGGCCGCTACGCGCCGCTCGCCTCGCTGGCACGCGGTGCGAACCGCAGCATGGATTTCCAGATCAACCGCGGGATGCATTGGTCGGTGATCTGTAGCGAAGATGCGCCGCGCTACCACGCGCCGGCCGAGGATCCCGAGCGGCTGTTTGGCAACGAGGTGGCCAGTGCGTTCTTCGCGGCCTGCCCGGTGTGGCCGCACCGTCCGGCACCGGCAGCCAATGCCGTGCCGCTGCGCAGTGACGTACCGGCGCTGCTGTTGTCTGGTGAACTGGACCCGGTGACCCCGCCGCGCTATGCCGAGCAGGTCCTCAAGGGCCTGCCCAATGGACGCGCGCTGGTCGCCCGTGGCCAGGGCCACGGCACGCTGACCGCCGGCTGCATGCCGCGCCTGCTCGGCCAGTTCATCGACACGACCGATGCCAAGGCGCTGGATGCCGGCTGCCTGGATACGCTGAGCTACGTGCCGGCGTTCACCTCGTTCAACGGATGGGAACCATGATCGTCGCCGACAACCTGCACAAGGCCTTCGACACCCGCACCGGCCGTATCCAGGCAGTGTCCAACGTCGGCTTCCGCGCCGAGGATGGCCGCATCACCGGCCTGCTGGGGCCCAACGGTGCCGGCAAGACCACCACCATGCGCATGCTGTACACGCTGATGACGCCCGATCAGGGCAGCATCACTGTCGACGGCATCGATGCGGCGCGCAATCCGGTGGAGGTGCGTCGCCACCTCGGCGTGCTGCCTGATGCGCGTGGCGTCTACAAGCGCCTGACTGCGCGCGAGAACATCGCCTACTTCGGCGAACTGCATGGCCTGTCGGCCGAGCGCATCCGCGAACGCATCGAGGTGCTGTCGCACGCGCTGGACATGGGGGACATCCTCGACCGCCAGACCGATGGCTTCTCGCAGGGCCAGCGCACCAAGACCGCGATTGCCCGCGCGCTGGTGCACGACCCTCGCAACGTCATTCTCGATGAACCGACCAACGGCCTGGACGTGATGACCACGCGCGCGCTGCGCCGCTTCCTGCTGGGCCTGCGCGAAGAGGGTCGCTGCGTGATCCTGTCCAGCCACATCATGCAGGAGGTGGCCGCGCTGTGCGATCACATCGTGATCATCGCCAAGGGCACGGTGATGGCCGCCGGCAGCGCCGACGAACTGCGTGCGCAGGCCGGCGAATCCAACCTGGAAGATGCGTTCGTGAAACTGATCGGCAGCGAAGAGGGCCTGCACGCATGAGCATGATGTCGACCCTGATGACGGTGATGCGCAAGGAGCTGCGTGACCTGTCGCGTGACCGCCGCACGCTGCTTCTGACCCTGCTGTTCGGGCCACTGCTGTACCCGGTGCTGCTGCTGGGCATGGGCAAGCTGGCCGAGAGCCGGGTGCGCACCCAGATCGAACAACCGCTGCAGATTCCGACCATCGGTGCGGACAACGCGCCGAACCTGGTGCGCTTCCTCGCCGCGCAGGGGCTGAACACCGCACCGGCACCGAAGGACCTGGCCGAGGCCATCCGCACCCAGGACATCGATGTGGCGCTGCGCATCAGCGATGAGTTCGGCAAGGACTGGGCCGAGGGCAAGCCGGCGCTGGTGGAGGTCATCATGGACAGCACGCGTCGCGCGGCCGAAGTACCCAGTGCACGCCTGGAGGCGGCGCTGGCCACCTACAACGGCCAGGTCGGTGCCTTGCGCCTGATGGCACGCGGCATCGACGCACAGGTGGCACGCCCGCTGGACGTGGCGCGCCAGGACCTGGCCAGTGCCGAGGCCAAGCGCGGCATGATCCTGTCGATGCTGCTGCCGGTACTGCTGACGCTGACCTCGTTCATCGGTGGCGCCTACCTGGTGATGGACGCCACGGCCGGCGAGCGCGAGCGGCAGTCACTGGAACCCTTGCTGGCCACGCCGGGCTCGCGCAGTGCGATCGTCAGCGGCAAGATCGCCGCCGCCTGCGTGGTCGGTTTCGTGTCGCTGCTGCTGACCCTGGTCGCGTTCAAGGTGAGCGCGCAGATCGCCCCCGGCAACATCGGCCGCCAGTTCAACATGAACGTCGGCTCGATGCTGCAGATGCTGCTGGTGATGTTGCCGATGCTGCTGATCGGCACCTCGCTGCTGACCTTCCTGTCGGCTGCGGCCAAGAGCATGAAGGAAGCGCAGAGCCACATGACCTGGCTGATGCTGCTGCCGATGCTGCCTGGCTACGCCCTGGTGGCCTATCCGCTGAAGAGCGAGATGTGGCAGTACGCCGTGCCGTTCCTGTCGCAGAACCAGATGCTGCTGAAGGTGATCCGCCACGAGACCATCACCCCGACGGTCTGGGCGATCTACCTCGGTGCCAGCCTCGGCCTGGCCGCTATGCTGTGGTTCGCCGCCGTGCGCCGCTACCACAACGAGCGCCTGGCCATCTCCGGCTGACCGCAAAAAAGGGGACGGAGGGGATTAAGTCGTTTCTGCCCCTCCCGTCCCCTCCTTGCGCGGGCGGCCTTGTCTTCGCATCGCCACCGGCCGCCCGAGCGTCTTCTCTACCATCCGCAGGAACGCAGCATCCCCCAACGGACGCTGTTTGGCGCTATGACTGCGGATTGCGGGCAGATCGGCGGACGCATTCACATCGCGCAGGAATCGCGCATACACCGCCGTCCTGTTGCGAGCGGTCGCGGCCAACGCTCTGAATGCGGGATGCGGGGTCAGCATGGGGTCATCGCGTCGTTGAAGGTTGCCGTGCACGCTGGACCACGGATGATCTTCAGCACTGACCGCAATGCCGGCACGAACGGGATTGCGTTCGATGTAGCGGTATACGCTGAGCAGGTAAGCGTCGCTGTCGATCATCGAGGAATGGAAGCGGCCCTGCCACAGGGGACCGGTGCGGCCGTGCCGCTGGTTGAAAGCCTGCACATAGTTGTTGCCCTGCATGCGCATTGCATCGGCCAGCCCACGCTGCGTGGATGGCGTGGCCAGCAGGTGGATGTGGTTGTCCATCAGTACGTAGGCATGCAGTGCGACGCGGTGCTTGAGGAAAGCGCTGTGCAGCAGATGCAGGAACAGTTGCCGGTCGATGTCGTCGACAAAGATCGCACCCTTGTTCACACCGCGCTGGATCACGTGATAGGCCTGGCCGGCCAGCATCAGGCGCGCTTGTCGGGGCATGGGATTCCCAGGTCGAAGGGTGCCTCAGCCTGGCATCGGCACCGTGGCGTGGGGCATCAGGTAATGCCGCGCCGGCGTATCGGAGGAGTCAGAAGCGACCTAATCCCCTCCGTCCCCTTTTGCGTACCGCGCAGGCGTTACCCCCATCACGCGCTTGAACACGCTGATGAAGGAACTGGGCGTGTCGTAGCCCATTGACAGCGCAACGCTGATCACCGGCTCGCCCGCCAGCAGGAGTGGCAGCGACAGCAGCACGCGCAGGCGCTGCCGCCACTGGCTCAAGGTCATGCCAGTTTCGGCCTGCCAACGGCGGGCGA
Source organism: Stenotrophomonas sp. Sm10 (assembly GCF_030985515.1). NCBI lineage: Bacteria > Pseudomonadati > Pseudomonadota > Gammaproteobacteria > Lysobacterales > Lysobacteraceae > Stenotrophomonas > Stenotrophomonas sp. Sm10. Next base: position 8,689 of record NZ_JAPTFO010000074.1, on the reverse strand, counting down.
GACTGCGGCTGGACAGTCCGCTGGTGGCTGCCCACGCTTCGACGCTGCGAAGGTCGTCCGGCGACCGTGCCAGCGCCGCCGCGATCCGCCGCAACCGTCGATCCTGCGGTTGTGGCAGGGCCAGCGGCAAGGGAGTGCTGGCACGGATCTCATCGGCGATGACGCCGGCCAAGCGTGCCTGCGCAGCGTCCAGTGCCTGATGCGGCCAGCGCAGTGCCCGCGTCACCGCCGCCTGCAACAGCACATCGGGTTGGAAAATGCGGGGCAGCGGCGGCAGATCCAGGCCGGCATCGGCGCGGACGTACAGGCTCCAGCCATCGAATGCGTCTGCCCCTACCAGGGCGTGGGGCAGCAAGGGCGGTATCCAGGCAACATGCCCCGCCGGCAGCAGCCAGTGCAGGTCGCCGGCCTCGATCCGCAGCAGGCCGTGGTGGGCACCCAGCAATTGGCCGCGCACGTGCTGGTGACGCGCGGTGCGCCGCCTTCCGGGCACGCGCAGCTGGCCGGCCAGCACGATGGGGCCGTCGTCGGCGTCCGCCAATGCCGGATCAATCAAGCCGGTCGGTGTCTGATCTGCCATATCCATTGGCAGTTATACGGCAGAAGCGCCGATCCGCGCGCGCCACACTGGGCGCCCATTCCAACACGAGCCGCCCCGATGCAGCCCCAGGACATTCTTCCCGACCATCAGAACGACGTGCAGGTAAACGGCCTCATCGTGCGCAAGGGCAGCGTGGGCGCCTTCCTCGCCAGCGTCCGTGACTGGCAGGACCCCGCCAGCGATGACGCCACCCGCGCCACCGCCGAAGCAGATCTGCGTGGGCTGCTGCCGGGCCTGCATGCGCTGGGCCTGTTCCAGGTGCTGGCCGCGCGCGATCCGGCACTGCAACGCCTGATTGACAGCCTCTCCTGAAGCGGACACGGCCCGGAGATGCCGGGCCGTGTGGTCATTTTGGGGCGGAAACGACTTAATCCCCTCCGTCCCCTTTTCTGCGGTCAGCCGCCTGGCGCGAACACCAGGGTGCGGCGGGTGGTGACCGGCGCGCTGACCGGCTCGAAGCGCCAGCGCTTGACTGCGTTCAGGGCTTCGCGGTCGAAGGTGCGGCCGGAGGTTGCGCGCAGCACGCGGGCGTTGACCACCGAGCCGTCGGTACCGACCGTGATCTCCACCAGCACTTCGCCCGACGTTCCCGAACGCAGTGCCTCGGCCGGATAGCGCGGCGCCGGCGTACTGATCGGGCGCAGGGTGGGCGCGGCGGCAGCCGCGGCCTGGCGCGCCGCGCTGGCCTGCTGGGCCGCGGCCTGCTGCTGCTTCTGTTCGGCTTCGCGGCGTGCGGCGGCCTGGCGCTCGGCTTCCTGGCGTTCGTTGTCGCGGCGTGCGGCGTCCTGCTGGGCAGCGATCTGCTTGGCCGCGTCGGCTTCCTTGGCGCGTTGTTCGGCCAGGCGCTGCTGTTCGATCTGCTGCTTGCTGCGCTCCTCGGCGTCCTTCTTTGCCTTCTCCGCTTCGGTCTCGGTGCGCTTGGCCGCGTTTTCCACGCCCTTGGACAGACCGTCCTTCAGGCGCGGCAGGGCGGGCGCGGAGGCATCCACCTTCTCGATCAGTGCCACCAGGCGCTGTGCTTCGGTGTAGTCCTCGCGGCCCAGGTGCTGCTCGGCGGCGATCAGGGTGTAGGGCAGCAGGTCGGTCAGCGCGCTCTTCACCGAGGCGTCGTCCGGGGTCTTGTCGCGCAGGGCGAGGTAGTACTCGATGGCATTGTCGCCGGCCGGCGCGTACATGCGGTTCTCGCGCAGGGCCTGGCTGGCCGACTCACGCAGCTGCTCGGTGCCCATCGACTGCACCTTGGCGGCGACCACCGGTGCGGCCGGTGCAGCGGCGGTGGGGGCGGCGGCCGGAGCCGGTGCTGCGGATTCTTCCTTGCCCGAGCAGGCGGCCAGCGCCAGTGCCAAAGCAACCGGCAGCCACCGGCGCGCGGCGGTGATCGTTGAGACGTGCGACATCCTGCTCCCCTCTAGAAGACGACGTGACGTAAATCATTGATATGCATGGCCGGGACCCGTGGTCCAGGCGCGGCAGGGTGGCGTTTCCCGACGCCACCGCCGGCAACGGCGAGGATGCAATCTAGCATCCCGGCCACCGCCCCGCACAAGGGGTGGTGGCCGGGTGGGGCCGCAGTGATCATGTCGTGGCCGGCGGCGACCTCAGTGGTCGTGTGCCTTGTCGTGCGACTTGCTGTGGCCGTTGGACATCAGCTTGTCGGTCCAGGCGATGCCGATCGCCGACAGGATGAACACGCAGTGGATGATGGTCTGCCACAGCACACCTTCCTGGGTCATGGTCGTGCAGGTATCGACGCCAGCGTTGTAGAAACTGGTCGACGCCGAAGACACTGCCGCTGCCCATTGTTCCGGTTTGCACAGCGGCAGTCCCTTCAACGCGCTGGTGGCGATGAAGGTCTTCAGCAGGTGGATCGAGGAGATGCCGATGATCGCCATCGCCAGCTTCACCTTCAGCACGCTGGCGTTGACGTGGCTCAGCCATTCCGGCTGGTCCGGATGGCCTTCCAGGCGCAGGCGCGAGACGAAGGTTTCATAGCCGCCGACGATCACCATCACCAGCAGGTTGGAGATCATCACCACGTCGATCAGGCCCAGCACGATCAGCATGATCTGCTGTTCGCCCATCGACACCGAGTGGGACAGCAGGTGCCACAGTTCCTTGCCGAACAGGAACACGTAGACGCACTGGGCAAGGATCAGGCCCAGGTACAGCGGCAGCTGCAGCCAGCGCGAGGCGAAGATCAGCGAGGACAACGGGGACAAGGGACGAGGACTGTGGCTCATGCAGGACAGTGCGTTTCGGGGGAGCCGCGAGGTTACCGGCCCGCCATGACGGTGCCAACCCAACTCACGCACTAGACTTCAGGTTCCTTTCCGCACCCCGAGCCGCCGCCATGATCGACCTGTATTACTGGCCCACCCCGAACGGCCACAAAGTGACCCTGCTGTTGGAGGAAGCCGGCCTGGAGTACCGCATCCACCCGGTCAACATCGGTTCGGGCGACCAGTTCAAGCCGGAATTCCTGGCCATCTCGCCGAACAACAAGATGCCGGCCATCGTCGACCATGCCCCGGCCGATGGCGGTGCTCCCCAGAGTGTGTTCGAGTCCGGCGCGATCCTGCTGTACCTGGCCGAGAAGACCGGCCGCTTCCTGCCCAGCGACGCGCGTGGCCGCGTGACCACCCTGGAATGGCTGTTCTGGCAGATGGCGGGCCTGGGCCCGATGAGTGGCCAGATGGGCCACTTCAACGTGTACGCGCCGGAGAAGATTCCCTATGCCATCGAGCGCTACGACAACGAGGTGCGCCGCCTGCACGGGGTGATGGACAAGCGCCTGGCCCAGCACGCCTTCCTGGCCGGCGATGAGTACACCATCGCCGACATGGCCAGCTACCCGTGGGTCGGCGCCTACGACACGCTGCCGGTGGACTTCGCCGCGTTCCCGAACCTCAAGCGCTGGCATGAAGCGATTGCCGCACGCCCGGCCACCCAGCGCGCCTATGCCCTGCGCCAGCAGGTGAACCCCAACGCCGGCAAGCCGCTCAGCGACGAAGAGCGCAAGCACCTGTTCGGCCAGCGTTGAACCAGGACGGCGTCATTCACGCGTGACGTGGATCTACGGGTGGTGGGTGCCGACCCTTGGTCGGCACTCGTCCGCACTGCTATGGGCAGAAGGTCATGCTGCCTTCCCGCACGGGCTTGGTTAGGATGGGGGACGACCGCTCCGCGTCCATCGCGGGGGCGGACCTGCCGTTTGCCGGGACCCTCCATGCGCCACCTGTTCGCTTCGCTCGCCCTCATGCTTGCCACCACAACCGCTGCCCACGCTGAAAAGCTGACCCTGGAAGCCATCACAGGTCCGCTGCCGCTGTCCGGCCCGACCTTGATGAAGCCCAAGGTGGCACCGGACGGATCGCAGGTCAGCTTCCTGCGCGGCAAGGACAGCGACCGAAACCAGCTGGACCTGTGGACCTACGACATCGGTAGCGGCCAGACCCGGCTGCTGGTTGATTCCAAGGTGGTGCTGCCCGGCACCGAGACCCTCAGCGACGAGGAAAAGGCACGCCGCGAGCGCCAGCGCATCGCCGCGATGACCGGCATCGTTGATTACCAGTGGTCGCCGGACGCGCAGCGCCTGCTGTTCCCGCTGGGCGGCGAACTCTACCTGTACGACCTCAAGCAGCAGGGCCAGGCGGCCGTGCGCCAGCTGACCCAAGGTGAAGGTTTCGCCACCGACGCCAAGCTGTCGCCCAAGGGCGGTTTCGTCAGCTTCATCCGCGGCCGCAACCTGTGGGTGATCGACCTGGCCAATGGCAAGCAGCTGCAGCTGACCCACGACGGCAGCACCACCATCGGCAACGGCGTGGCCGAGTTCGTCGCCGATGAGGAGATGGATCGCCACACCGGCTACTGGTGGGCGCCGGATGATTCGGCCATTGCCTTTGCCCGCATCGATGAATCGCCGGTGCCGGTACAGAAGCGCTACGAGGTCTATGCCGACCGCACCGACGTGATCGAGCAGCGTTACCCGGCCGCCGGCGACGCCAACGTGCGCGTGCAGCTGGGCGTGATCGCACCGGCCGCCGATGCGCAGCCGCGCTGGGTCGACCTCGGCAGGGAACAGGATATCTACCTGGCCCGCGTCGATTGGCGCGATCCGCAGCACCTGAGTTTCCAGCGCCAGTCGCGTGACCAGAAGCAGCTGGACCTGGTGGAAGTGGCGCTCGACTCCAACCGCCAGCGCGTGCTCGCCCACGAGACCAGCCCGACCTGGGTGCCGCTGCATAACAGCCTGCGCTTCCTGGAAGACGGCAGCGTGCTGTGGTCGTCCGAGCGTACCGGCTTCCAGCACCTGTACCGCATCGACAGCAAGGGCAAGACCACCGCGCTGACCCACGGCAACTGGCCGGTGGACGAACTGCTGGCGGTTGATGAGAAGGCCGGCAAGGCCTACTTCCGCGCCGGCATCGAAACCTCGCGCGAAAGCCAGATCTACGCGGTATCGCTGCAGGGCGGCGAGCCCCAGCGCCTGTCCAAGGCACCGGGCATGCACAGCGCCACGTTCGCCCGCAATGCCAGCGTCTATGTCGACAGCTGGTCCAACAGCACCACGCCGCCGCAGATCGAGCTGTTCCGCGCCAATGGCGAGAAGATCGCTACGCTGGTGGAGAACGACCTGGCCGATCCCAGGCACCCGTATGCGCGCTACCGCGACGCGCAGCGCCCGGTCGAGTTCGGCACGCTGACCGCCGCCGATGGCAAGACCCCACTGAACTACAGCCTGATCAAGCCGGCCGGGTTTGATCCGTCCAAGCGCTACCCGGTGGCGGTGTATGTCTATGGCGGCCCGGCCAGCCAGACCGTCACCGACAGCTGGCCCGGCCGCGGTGATCACCTGTTCAACCAGTACCTGGCCCAGCAGGGCTACGTGGTGTTCTCGCTGGACAACCGCGGCACCCCGCGTCGCGGCCGCGACTTCGGTGGTGCGCTGTACGGGAAGCAGGGCACGGTGGAAGTGACCGACCAGCTGCGCGGCGTGGCCTGGCTCAAGCAGCAGCCGTGGGTGGACCCGGCGCGCATTGGCGTGCAGGGCTGGTCCAACGGCGGTTACATGACCCTGATGCTGCTGGCCAAGGCCTCGAACCAGTACGCCTGCGGCGTGGCCGGTGCGCCGGTGACCGACTGGGGCCTGTACGACAGCCACTACACCGAACGCTACATGGATCTGCCGGCACGCAATGAAGCCGGTTATCGCGAAGCGCGCGTGCTGACCCATATCGACGGCCTGCGCTCGCCGCTGCTGCTGATCCACGGCATGGCCGACGACAACGTGCTGTTCACCAACTCGACCAGCCTGATGAGCGCGCTGCAGAAGCGTGCACAGCCGTTCGAGCTGATGACCTACCCGGGTGCCAAGCATGGCCTGTCGGGCGCCGATGCCCTGCATCGCTACCGCGTGGCCGAAGCCTTCCTGGGACGCTGCCTGAAACCCTGATCCGCAACCGGGAAGGAGCCCGCCGATGACCCTGCCACCGCCGATTCCCGCCCATCGCCAGACGTCCACCGGATGGTGGCGCCGCCACTGGCGCTGGGCGATGCCGCTGACGGTGGTGCTGGTGCTGGGTGGCGCCGGTGGCGTGGTGACCTGGAGCCTGTTGCGCTGGAGCGAGGCGGCACGCGAAAGTCCACCGATGCGCGAAGCGTTGCGCCGCGCGGGCTGCAGCATCGAACTGGTGGAAGCCTTCGGCGAGCCGCTGCATATCGAATCGATGCCGCTGGGCAGCATGCAGACCGCCATCAACGGCCAGCGCGACGTTGGCCTGACCGTTGCGCTGGAAGGGCCGCAGGCACGCGGGCGGTTGTTCGTGCAGGGCATCCGTCGTGACGATGTCTGGGACTACCCGGTGATGTACGTGCTGGCCGAAGACAAGCAGACCTTCGACCTGACGGCGCTGGATGATGATGAGGCTGCGCAGGAGTGCGAGCTGCAGGCCTGCCGTGATCGCGGCGAATGCCCGCTGACCGCCGCGTTGTGACCTCCCCGGGCAGGCGACTGCGGGACGTCGACCGGGTAGAGTCGACTGTCAGTCGACTGCTCTTCGGTCAGATAGCGAAACCCCCGCGCTGCGCGCGATAGTCGACTGACAGTCGACTCTACGCCGGCAGGCTTCCGCGGAGCCCCGGCTGCACAACCAGCCGCCATGACTTCCCGCCGATTGTCGCCATCGCCGTGAGCGCGTAGGGTGCGGGCAACCCCGTCCTGGAGTGCACCATGAAGCCGATTGCGTTCGCCGTTGCCCTGGCCCTGACTGCCGCACCGCTGCTGTCTGCGCCACCGGCGCTGGCCGCACCCGCCGCCAAGGCCGCTACCCCGGCCAGCCCGGCCTGGATTGCCCGCAGCAATGCACTGGCGCAGATCCTGCTTGATGCACAAGGCCCGTTCCAGCCGGAGGAAACCGGCTTCTTCGGCGTTCCCGGCTACGACGACAAGGTCGCAGACCTTGGCCCGGACAACGGCAAGCGCTATCGCGCCGCGATGGCCAAAGCCCGCGATGAACTCAAGGCAAAGCTGGCCACCGAGAAGGATCCCAACGTCCGCCAGGACCTGGAGATCATGATCCACGCCGCCAGCCAGAACATCGAAGGCAGCGAGCTCAACGAGAAATACCTGCTGCCGTGGAGTGATGCGCCGCAGACCGTGTTCAGCGGCCTCAACCTGCTGCTGTCCGACCAGGTGCCGGCCGAGCGCCGGGCCAAGGCGATCGACCGCCTCAAGGCCTATGCCGGCCTGCAGCCGGGCGGCACCGCCTTCACCACGCTGGCCCGCCAGCGCTATGAAGAGCGCCTGAAGGACACCAGCCTGCTGCAGCCGACCAGGATCGAAGTGCAGCAGTCGCTGGACAACGTCGAGATCTACATCACCGGTATCGAGTCGCTGCTGAAGAAGTACCAGATCGCCGGTACCGATGAAGCAATGAAGGCCCTGGCCGGGCAGATGAAGGACTACGCCGCCTGGACCCGCAAGGACGTGCTGCCGAAGGCACGCACCGATGCGCGCCTGCCGGCGCCGCTGTACGCCTACCAGCTCAAGCAGGTCGGCATCGACATCGACCCGAAGCTGCTGATGCAGCGCGCGCAGCTGGAGTTCATGGAAACCCGCTCGGCGATGCAGCAGCTGGCGCCGCTGGTGGTGAAGGACAAGGGCCTGAAGGTGGCCGACCCGAGCGACCCGGTGGCGGTGATCCGCGCGCTGAAGGCCGACAAGATCGCCGACGACCATCTGGAAGGCCACTACCGCAAGGTGATCGACGCGATCGATCCGCTGATCCGCGAGCATGCCATCGTCGACGTGCCCCAGCGCGCCATGCAGATGCGCCTGGGTTCGGCCGCCGAGAGCGCGGCCAGTCCCGCGCCGCATTTCCTGCCGGCGCCGCTGGTCAACAACACCGGGCAGCAGGGCACCTTCGTGCTGCCGCTGGGCAACCCGGCAGCGGGCCCGGGCGCGCAGTACGACGACTTCAACTTCGGTGCGGCAGCATGGACGCTGAGCGCGCATGAAGGCCGCCCCGGCCACGAGCTCCAGTTCACCGCGATGGTCGAGCGTGGCGTGTCGCTGGCACGCACCATGTTCGCGTTCAATTCGGTGAACGTGGAAGGCTGGGCACTGTATGCCGAGGCCGAGATGGTGCCCTACGAACCGCTGGACGGTCAGATGATCGCCCTGCAGTTCCGCCTGCTGCGCGCCGCGCGCGCGATGCTGGACCCGATGCTCAACCTGGGCCTGACCGACCGCGCCAACGGCGAGCGCGTGCTGATGGAGCAGGTCGGCCTGTCCAAGGCAATGGCCACCCAGGAACTGGACCGCTACATGGTGCGCATGCCGGGCCAGGCCGGCAGCTACTTCTACGGCTACACCCGCATCCTGGAACTGCGCATGCAGACCGAGCTGGCACTGGGTGCGAAGTTCGACCGCCTTGCGTTCAACAACTTCCTGCTCGACCAGGGCCTGCTGCCGCCGGACCAGCTGGCTGATGCGGTGAACAAGGTGTTCGTGCCGAAGTACCGGCAGAAATAATCGGTAGCGCCGGGCCATGCCCGGCGAGCGCAGCGGGAGAGACGCCGGGCATGGCC
>NZ_JAPTFO010000073.1:0-19682 GCF_030985515.1 Stenotrophomonas sp. Sm10 | reverse complement strand
GTGCGCGCAGGACTGCGCGCACGAGCAAGCGGCTGCCAAGCCTACAGGGACGTAATTGCGGCGCCCCCGCACTCCGACACCGCCCCACCAATCCACGGAATGCCCGCTGTTGCTGTTGCTGTTACTGTTGCCTCTGCAGGTGCAGGGCTGCAAGCCCTGCCAACAAAAAACCCCGCTTGCGCGGGGTTCTCTGCGTGTTGCGTGCAGCGGGACGCTTACGGGCGACGGGCCAGGGCCTCGACGTCCTTCGCCTTCGGCAGCAGGTCCTGCTTGCTGACGCGCAGGAAACCGATCGTCAGCATCGGCACCGCCACCAGGATCGAGGACAGCACCACGATCACTGCACCGATCATGTGCGTCTCGGCCAGGCCTTCCATCGAGCTGCCACCGTACAGGTACAGGGCCAGCGCGGACAGGAAGAACATCACCGCGGTGATCACCGTACGCGACAGCGTCTGGTTGATCGAGCGGTTCAGCACTTCCATCGAGTCCACGCGCAGGCTGCGGAAGTTCTCGCGGACGCGGTCGAAGACCACGATGATGTCGTTGATCGCAAAGCCCATCACCGAGAGCAGGCCGGCCAGCACGGTCAGGTCGAACTCACGGCCCAGCAGGGACACGTAAGCCACCGTCACGATCAGGTCGAACATCGCCACGATGCTGGCGGTGACCGCGAACTTCCATTCGAAGCGCACCGCGATGTAGATCAGGAAGCCGGCCAGCATGAAGATGGTGGCGTACAGGCCATTCATCGCCAGGTCCTTGCCGATCTGCGGGCCGACGAACTCGTTGCGCAGCACGGTGGCCTGGTTGTCAGCCGTGGACAGTGCCTTCACCACGGCAGCGGCAGTGGCCTTGTCCTCGGCAGCGGCATCACCGGTGCCCGGCGCATGCTCGCCGTGCGGCGCCAGGCGGATGAGCAGATCGGTGTTGCCACCGACGCTCTGCACCTGCGCGCCTTCGAAGCCGTTCTGCTCGAGCTTGGTGCGGACCTGCTCGACGTCCACCGCCTTGTCGAAGCGGGCTTCGATCAGGGTGCCGCCGGTGAAGTCCAGTGCGTAGTTGAAGCCCTTGATGCCGATGATGGCGACCGAGGCCAGGAACACCACGATGGTGACTGCCATGGCGACATGGCGCCAGCGCATGAAGTCGATCTTGGTGTCGTTCGGGAGGATGTGCAGCGGAAACAGTTTCATGTGCGTGTCGTCCCGTCAGATGGCCACGTTCTGGAGCTTCTTGCGGCGGCCGTAGATCAGCGTCGCCAGCGCACGCGACACGGTGATCGCGGTGAACATGGAGGCGAAAATACCGATGATCATGGTCAGCGCGAAGCCCTTCAGCGGACCGGTACCGAATGCAAACAGCGCCACACCGACGATCAGGCCGGTCAGGTTGGCGTCGAGGATGGTGCCCGAAGCACGCTCGTAACCGGTCACGATCGCGGTCTTGCCCGGCACGCCGGCACGCAGCTCTTCTCGGATACGCTCGTTGATCAGCACGTTGGCGTCCACCGACAGGCCGACCGACAACGCCAGGCCGGCGAAGCCCGGCAGGGTCATGGTCGCGCCGAACAGCGACATCACCGCCACCACGATCAGCAGGTTGAACAGCATCGCCGCCGACGTAATCACACCGAACATGCGGTAGTAGATGCTGAAGAACACCAGGGTGAACAGGAATGCGAACACGACCGCGCGCATGCCGTTCTTGACGTTCTCGGCGCCCAGGCTCGGGCCGACCACGCGCTCTTCGACGAAGTCCATCGGCGCAGCCAGCGAACCCGACTTCAGCAGCTTGGCCAGGTCCTCGGCTTCCTTCTTCTGCAGGCCGGTGGTCTGGAAGTTCTTGCCGAACACACCATTGATGTTGGCCACCGAGATCACTTCCTCGTTGACCTTGAAGCCACGCACTTCCTGGCCGTCGACGACGGTCACGGTCGGCACGCGCTCGGTGTAGACCACCGCCATCGGCTTGTTCACGTTGGCGCTGGTGAAGTCGAACATGCGCTGGCCGCCGACATTGTTCAGCGTCACGCTGACGGCCGGAGAGCCACTGTTCGGATCGGTCACCGCCTGCGCGCCGACCATCTGGTCACCGGTGACGATCACGCGCTTGTTCAGCAGCACCGGGCCCAGGCCGTCACGACGCTGGTACACCTTCGCCTCCGGCGGGATGCGGCCGGAATTGATGGCGTCCTGCGCATTGCCCTCGACCACCGCGCGGTACTCCAGGGTGGCGGTGGCGCCGATCATGCGCTTGGCTTCGGCGGTGTCCTGCACACCCGGCAGCTGCACGACCACGCGGTCTGCACCCTGCCGCTGGATGATCGGTTCGGCCACGCCCAACTGGTTCACACGGTTGCGCAGGGTGTTGATGTTCTGCTCGATGGCGCCATTGGCGATCTGGGTGATCTCGGTCTCCGGCACGGTGACCGTGATGCGGTTGCCACTGACGTCATAGCCCAGCGTCGGCTGCGCCTTCACCAGGGCGGCGCGCGCACGCTGCGCGGCGTCGTCGCCGGCGGACGGGCTCAGGTTGGCCACGATGCTGTTGTCGGCACGGCGTTCCACCGACTGGTACGGAATGCGGGCGTCGCGCAGCGTGCTGCGCACGTCTTCGGTGTAGGCGTCCAGACGCTTGTCGAGGGCAGCCTTCTGGTCAACCTGCAGCACGAAGTGCACGCCGCCCTGCAGGTCCAGGCCGAGCACCATCGGGCGGCCACCGAGTTTGGCCAACCAGTCCGGCACGGTCGAGGCCAGGTTCAGGGCCACGGTGTAGTTCTCGCCGACGGTGTCACGCAGGGCGTCGCTGGCGGCGGACTGCGCCTTCAGGTCCGGCAGGCGGACGATCAGGCTTTCCCCTTCCTTCTCGGCGCCGACGGGAGTGATACCGGCCTTCTTCAGGTCGGCCAGCACACGGTCGCGCAGCGCATCATCGATCTGCCCGCCACGGTTGGCGGTGATCTGGACGGCCGGGTCCTTCTGGTAGATGTTGGGCAGCGCATACAGCGCACTGAGCGCCAGTACGATCAGGATGACGACGTACTTCCAGCGTGGAAATTCGAGCATTGCTTGGGTCCCGCGCGGCGCCATCCCCGGCGCCGCGGTTGTGCATCGGAAAGGGGGTGGCTTACTGGGCCGACTTCAGGGTACCGGCCGGCAGCACGTTGCCGACAGCGCCCTTCTGCACACGGATGCGCACGTTGTCAGCCACTTCGATGGTGATGAAGTTGTCGCCGATGTCGGTGACGATGCCGGCGATGCCGCCGTTGGTCAGCACTTCGTCGCCGCGCTTGATCTTCTCCAGCATGGCCTTGTGCTCCTTCTGCCGCTTCATCTGCGGGCGGATCATCAGGAAGTACATGATGGCGATCAGGATGATCGGGAACAGCAGCGTGGTCAGGCCCATGCCCTGCGGTTGGCCGCCGGCGGCCTGGGCGTGGGCGGCGGGAATCAGGAAGGCAAGCAGGTTCATCGTTGGTCCTTTGGTTGGGCGGCGCTCCCGTCCCTTCAGGGGCGGGGGTGTCGACCGCGGATCTGGGTCAGCCTTGAAGTATGCCACGGCCCCGGGCGTTCGTCCTTGGGCCGTTTGGCAGGGGGCGTCCGGGTTACAGGACCGGCGCGACCGCTCCGCGTGCCGCGTAGAAAGACTCACGGAAGGCCAGGAAGGTTCCCGCCTCGATCGCCGCGCGGATGTCGGCCATCAGCTTTTCGTAATAGAACAGGTTGTGCAGCGTGCCCAGCATCGGCGCCAGCATCTCGTTGCAGCGGTCCAGGTGGCGCAGGTAGGAGCGGGTGTAGCCGCCGGTGCAGGCCACGCAGCCGCAGCCCGGCTCGATCGGATCCATGTCCCGCGCGTACTGGGAGTTGCGGATGCGGACGGTACCGAACGAGGTGAAATAGTGGCCGTTGCGGGCGTTGCGGGTGGGCATCACGCAGTCGAACATGTCCACGCCACGTGCGACACCCTCCACCAGGTCCTCCGGCCGTCCCACGCCCATCAGGTAGCGCGGGCGGTCACCCGGCAGCTCCGGGTCCAGGTGGTCCAGCATGGCGTTGCGCTCGTGCTCCGGCTCGCCCACGGCCAGGCCGCCGATGGCATACCCGTCGAAGCCGATCGCCTGCAGGGCCTCGGCCGAGCGGCTGCGCAGGTCGGTGTGAACGCCGCCCTGGACGATGCCGAACAGGGCCGCATCGTTGCCCAGCTCGTCATGCGCGTTGCGGCTGCGCTGGGCCCAGCGCAGGCTCAGCTCCATCGAGCGACGGGCGACGTCCTCGGTGGCCGGGTACGGGGTGCACTCGTCGAAGATCATCACCACGTCCGAATCGAGCACCTTCTGGATCTTCATGCTCTCTTCCGGGCCCAGGAACACGCGGGCACCATCGGTGGGCGAGGCGAAGGTCACGCCCTGCTCGGTGATCTTGCGGCGGTGGGCCAGCGAGAACACCTGGAAACCACCCGAATCGGTCAGGATCGGGCCATCCCAGCGGCAGAAGCCATGCAGGCCGCCGTGGTCGGCGATGATGTCCAGGCCCGGGCGCAGGTACAGGTGGAAGGTGTTGCCGAGGATGATCTCGGCGCCCAGCGCCCGCACCTGGTCCGGCAGGATGCCCTTGACCGAGCCATAGGTCCCCACCGGCATGAAGGCCGGCGTTTCCACCGTGCCACGCGGGAAGGTCAGGCGGCCACGGCGGGCACGGCCGTCGCGGGTCTGGAGCTGGAACTGCAATCGGGACATGGAGCGGTCGTTCAGGCAAATAGTCGCTCATTGTCTCCCAAAACCGGCTCGACCGCGCATTCAGGCCTGAACAGGCTCCATCCGACACTTTACCTGTCGCAATTGGCCTTGGCGGCGGAACGTATTCCTCCTAGGGTGACCAGCCCAACATGCTGGCACTCCACTCATGCCCACCCTGCGCGACCTTCCCCTGGAAACTGAATGGTTTCCGGACGCACAGGAGTCGCTGGAGTTTCCAGGCGATCTGCTTCTTCCGAGCGGCCCAGCGAACTACGTAGGCGCAGTGATGTGTCTACGCCTGACGCTGTACTTCAAGGACGCACATCTGGCCTGCACGAGAGAAAACCTGTGCCTTTGCTTCGACGCGTTCCGCGAGCACGCGGGAGCCGCATTGTCATGGCTCTGGCGCGAGAAACCAACGGATGGACGATCCCGGCAGCGCGTCAAGGACAGCAAAACTCTGCGAGAAATGATCGAGCCCATGTTGGAAGACGACCATCTCAGCTTCTGCTACACCAGCGGTCCCAATGCTGAAGACGCCGGAGCCTGGCAGTTCCGTGTCTACGGCAAGCGCGGCTGGCAATCCCGAATGGGCAACGACATGAGTGTCCTTGAGTTGTCGGTCCCGACTGGCCATTTCTCAGGAAAGGAATGCCAGTTGATTGAACTGGCGATCAAATGTGCACACTGGTTGAGGGCCGCACATGGGCATGCGGGCTACGCATTGAATCTGAGCGCAGTACGCCGAGAGCGCAATGAGCCCATTGAAGCAGTTCTGGCCCAGCGCCTTCCCGGCCTGGATGTGGGGGACACCGCGCTCCTGGCGAACCGGGCGGAACTCAAGCATCTCAAGATCAAGACGGTGAGCTGGTTGACCCTACTGGATGACGCCCGGCTGGCAGCGGCTGGAGGGCTTGATCAGCTCCGCAGCGCTCTCCCCGAGCAGTATTTCAGGCTCCAAGGGTATGGCGGTGGCGTCTTGATCCAGGCTGGAGCGAGACCCCTCGCCTACGCTGATGCAGAAGATCCTCGCGCCCCTGAATATGTACTGCTCGACCATCAACTCCGGGGTCTGCGACCTGCGTCGGTCGGCAATCTCCATTCCAACCCTAAGTCCACAGAACCGAGGCTGATCGGCCGGATCGCCGATCAGTGGATGCGTCGATTTGAAGTCGATCCTTCAGAGATTTCGATTCACGAAGCAAGGCTTGCGCAGCAGCATCCATGCACAATCGAATGAGCCAAGGCGAGCAAATGAACAGAATCCTTGGTGGAAAAATTGAGCAGAAAGCCGATCGAATCGCCCCGGGTACCAGCCCCGTAGCCGGACACGCATGGCGTGGATTCCACCTTCAGGCACAAGCCGTGCGCACCAACGGTGCGCACCCACCACTATCAGGCAGAGGTCAGCCCCCTACCCCGCCTGCGGGAACAGCAGCATCGCGTCGCCGTAGCTGAAGAAGCGGTAGCGCTGCTCGATCGCATGCTGGTAGGCCTCGAACACGCGTTCTTTGCCGGCAAACGCGGAGATCATCATCAGCAGCGTGCTTTCCGGCAGGTGGAAGTTGGTCACCATCGCGTCGACGCTGCGGATGCGGTAGCCCGGGGTGATGAAGATCTGCGTTTCACCGGCGAACGGCAGCAGCTCGCCATCGCGCATCGCGCTTTCCAGCGCGCGTACCACGGTGGTGCCGACGCCGATCACCCGGCCGCCGGCGGCGCGCGTGCGCCGCACCTGCTGCACCAGTTCGGCGCCGACGTTCAGCCACTCGCGGTGCATCACGTGGTCCTTCAGGTCATCGGCGCGCACCGGCTGGAAGGTGCCCGCGCCGACGTGCAGGGTGACATGGCCGAAGTCCACGCCCTTCTCCTTCAGCGCGGCCAGCAGCGGTTCGTCGAAATGCAGGCCGGCGGTCGGTGCCGCCACCGCGCCCACTTCGCGCGCGAACACGGTCTGGTAGCGCTCGCGATCGTCCACGCCCGGCTCACGCTGGATGTACGGCGGCAGCGGCAGGCGGCCGGCGTGCAGCAGCCACTGCTCCAGCGACTCAGGCACGTGGAACTGCAGCACGTAGAACTCGCCGTCGCGACCCAGCACCTCGGCCTCCCCACCGGCATCCAGCGCAATGCGGCTGCCGGCCTTCGGCGACTTGCTGGCGCCGACCTGGGCACGGGCCTGCTGGCCACCGAGCAGGCGCTCGATCAGGATCTCCACGCGGCCGCCGCTGGCCTTCTGCCCGAACAGGCGCGCCGGGATCACGCGGGTGTCGTTGAACACCAGCAGGTCGCCCGGCTGCAGGAGGGACGGCAGGTCGCGCACCTGCAGATCGGTGAAGGGCGCAGGTGCGGCCGGCACCAGCATCAGGCGGCTGGCGGAACGTTCGGCCAAGGGAGCCTGCGCGATCAGTTCAGCCGGCAGGTCGTAGTGGAAATCGGACTTCTTCAAGGCAGTGGGCGGCAACAGGTCGACAATGGCGCGCATTGTACGTCCAGCGTCTGCGAGCCGGCGCGCTTCGCGGCGAACGTCGCGCAAAATGCTGCTATGCAGCAGGTTTCTGCGGGGTTATCGCGCAAAAAAACAAGTGCTAGCATCGAGTTGGAAGTCCGCTGCACGAGCCTGCCCCCAAGCGCGCGTGATGACGCGCGTTTTGCATTTGAAGGCCCGTGCGACCCATCGTTTCAGGAGATCTGCAATGAGCTTCATCGAACGCCTCGCCCCCCTGCGCGCCCAGCCCGGCACCCGCCTCACCTCCGGCCTGGACGACGCCACGCTGACCGCCCTGTCCGCCAACCACCCGCAGCTGATCGCCGCGGTGGACGCCGCCGCCGAGGAATTCGCGCGCGTGCAGGCCGACCTGGGGCCGCTGCTGGCGCAGGACGAACAGGCGCAGATCGACGCGATGCAGGATGGTTTCGTCAACTTCTACGCCGATGACGCGGTGACCCCGTACGTGGCACTGGCTGCGCGCGGCCCGTGGGTGGTCACCCTGAAGGGCGCCGTGCTGTACGACGCTGGCGGCTACGGCATGCTTGGCTTCGGGCACACCCCGGACGCCGTGTTGGAGGCAATGGCCCGCCCGCAGGTGATGGCCAACATCATGACCCCCAGCCTGTCGCAGCAGCGCTTCATCACCGCCCTGCGCGCCGAGATCGGCCATCGCCGTGGCGGCTGCCCATTCGCCCGTTTCATGTGCCTGAATTCCGGCTCCGAGGCGGTCGGCCTGGCCGCGCGCATCGCCGACGTCAACGCCAAGCTGCAGACCGACCCGGGTGCGCGCCACGCTGGCGCTGCGATCAAGCGCGTGGTGGTCAAGGGCAGCTTCCATGGCCGTACCGACCGCCCTGCCCTGTATTCCGATTCCAGCCGCAAGAGCTACATGCAGCACCTGGCCAGCTACCGTGGCGAGGATTCGGTGATCACCGTGGCGCCGTACGATGAGGCCGGCCTGCGCAAGGTGTTCGAGGACGCCGCACGCAACCAGTGGTTCATCGAGGCGGTGTTCCTGGAGCCGGTGATGGGCGAAGGCGACCCGGGCCGCTCGGTGCCGCCGTCGTTCTACGCCGTGGCCCGCGAACTGACCCGTGCGCATGGCAGCCTGCTGCTGCTCGACTCGATCCAGGCCGGCCTGCGCGCGCATGGCGTGCTCTCGGTGGTCGATTACCCGGGCTTCGAAGGCTTGGACCCGCCGGACATGGAAACCTATTCGAAGGCGCTGAACGCCGCGCAGTACCCGCTGTCGGTGCTGGCGGTGACCGAGCATGCCGCGCAGCTGTACCGCAAGGGCATCTACGGCAACACCATGACCAGCAACCCGCGTGCGCTGGACGTGGCCTGCGCCACGCTGGCCCAGCTGACCCCACAGGTGCGCGCCAACATCGCCGAACGTGGCGCCGAAGCCGTACGCAAGCTGGAGCAGCTGAAGAACGAGCTGGGCGGCCTGATCACCAAGGTGCAGGGTACCGGCCTGCTGTTCTCCTGCGAGCTGGCGCCGCAGTTCAAGTGCTACGGCGCCAATTCCACCGAAGAATGGCTGCGCCAGCACGGCATCAACGTGATCCACGGTGGCGAGAACTCGCTGCGCTTCACCCCGCACTTCGGCATGGACAGCGAGGAGCTGGACCTGCTGGTGGGGATGGTCGGCCGTGCCCTGCGTGAAGGCCCGCGCCGCGAACAGGCCGCTGCCGCGTAAGCCTGCTTGGCGTTTGTAGAGTCGAGCCATGCTCGACTCGGCCTTTGCCGCGATCTGAACGAAGAGCAGCCGAGCATGGCTCGGCTCTACAGAAGGGCTCATAATCCAAGGACACCCCGTCCCCGACCGCCCTGCGGTTGGCGACGGGGCGTTTTCGTTTCCGGCCAAGAGACAGGAAGATCCATGAAATCGATCTGTGTGTACTGTGGTTCCAACGCTGGCAGCAAGCCGGCCTACACCGAACGCGCCATTGCCCTGGGCGACCGCATTGCCCGCGACGGCCTGCGCCTGGTGTATGGCGGCGGCAACGTCGGCCTGATGGGAACCGTGGCCAATGCCGTGCTCGCCGCTGGCGGCGAGGTGACCGGCGTGATCCCGCGCCAGCTGGCCGACTGGGAAGTGGCCCACCGCGGCCTGACCGAACTGGAGATCGTCGGTTCGATGCATGAGCGCAAGTCGCGCATGTTCGATCTTGCTGACGGCTTCGTCGCCCTGCCCGGCGGCTTCGGCACCATGGAAGAGATCTTTGAAATGCTGACCTGGCGCCAGCTGGGCATCGGCAACAAGCCGTGCGCCTTCCTCGATGTGGAAGGTTTCTACGCCCCGCTGATCGGCATGATCGATCGCATGGTGGAAGAGCGCTTCCTGCACCCGGACCAGCGCCAGGACCTGTGGTACGGCTCGGACATCGAAGCGATGCTGGAGTGGATGCAGAACTACCAGCCGGCCCAGGCCTCGAAGTGGATCGACGAGAAGCGTCGCGCTGCCCTGCGTTGATGCAGCCGCACGCGGTGGGCTCAGGCCGCCGCGTGCGACCACGGGGCGGGCCGCCCCAACAGGTAGCCCTGGCCGTAGTCGCAACCCAGTTCGCGCAGGGTCTGCCGCTGCGCCTCGGTCTCGATTCCTTCGCCGATGGTTTCGATGCCCAGCGTGCGCGCCAGCGACAGCACGCCCTCGACCAGCGCGCGCGTGCTCTGCACTTCCGGCCCATGCAGGCCAGCGATGAAACTCTGGTCGATCTTCAACGTGCTGATCGGGAAACGGTGCAGGTAGGACAGCGCGGAGAAGCCCGTACCGAAATCGTCCAGCTGCACCTGGATGCCGCGCTCGCGCAGCCCCTGCAGGATGCGCAGGGTGTGCGGGGCATCATCCAGCAGCGCCACCTCGGTTATTTCCAGCCGCAGCCGCTGCGGATCGGCCCCGTATGCGTCCAGCAGGCCGAACAGGCGGCCGCTGAACTCTGCAGAGCGGAAATGCCGCGGTGATACGTTGACCGATACATAGCTGTGCCCGCCTTCGGCGAGGCCAATGATTACCTGTTCATAGATCAGCCAGTCGACCTGCTCGATCAGGCCGCTTTCCTCGCCCAGCTCCAGGAACGCGCCGGGCAGCAGCAGGCCACGGCGCTCATGCTGCCAGCGCAGCAGCGCCTCGTGGCCGACCACTTCACCGTCGGACAAGCGCACGATCGGCTGGTAGAACGGTACGAAATCGCGGTTGTTGATCGCACGGCGCAGGTCGGCTTCCAGGTCCAGGCTGCGCATGGCTTCTTCGCGCATGTCCTCGTCGAAAATCGCACAGCGGTCATGGCCCTGCGCCTTGGCCCGGTACATGGCCGCATCCGCATCGCGCAGCAGCTCTTCTCCGGTGCGGTAGCGCGGATTCCAGAGGGCAATGCCCAGGCTGCCGGACGGAAACAGTTCGCGCCCGGCGATCCACATCGATTCCTGCAACGCCAGCAGCAGCCGCTGGCCGAAATCCAGTGCCTGGGCCAGACCTTGCGGGCATTGCAGCAGCACCGCGAATTCATCACCGCCCAGCCGTGCCACCACGTCGTCGGCGCCGGCCATCGATACGATGCGCTTGGCCACTTCCTCCAGCATGCGGTCGCCGGCGGCATGCCCGATGCTGTCGTTGACCAGCTTGAAGCGATCCAGATCGAGGAACAGTACGGCGAACACCGGGCCACCCTCAC
The DNA here is from genome assembly GCF_030985515.1 of Stenotrophomonas sp. Sm10. NCBI lineage: Bacteria > Pseudomonadati > Pseudomonadota > Gammaproteobacteria > Lysobacterales > Lysobacteraceae > Stenotrophomonas > Stenotrophomonas sp. Sm10. Next base: position 8,779 of record NZ_JAPTFO010000073.1, on the reverse strand, counting down.
GCCTGGCCAGCACCAGCGCATCCTGCAGTCGATCCAGCAGGTGCAGGCGATTGGGCAGGCCGGTCAGCGCATCGTGCATGGCCTGATGGGTGAGCCGCTGCTCGGCCCGCAGCCGCTCGCCGATCTGCCCGAGCAGCTTTTCGTTGACCTCGGCCAGCTCGCGGGTACGTTCTTCCACGCGCTTTTCCAGTTCGGCATGCGCCGAACGCAGCCGCTGCTGGTCGCGTTGACGGGCCAGGCCGGTACCGATGTTCTGCGCGACGAAGGTCAGCAGGCGCTGGTCGTGAACGCTGAACGTGCTGTTTTCGCTGTAGCTCTGCACCACGATCGCGCCGACCACTTCGTCGTCGCGCAGCAGCGGCACGCCCAGCCAGCAGTGCGAACGTGCACCGGATTCACGCACCTCGCCACTGGCCAGCAGCGCATCGATCTGCGCGCGCGAGGCCAGCAGCGGGCGCCGGTTGCGCACCACGTATTCGGTCAGGCCCCGGCTGAAGGGCCGTGGCGCGCGGCTGGCATTGTGCTCGTCCACCGAATACACGAAATCCAGGCCGTTGCCGGCCGGGTTGACCAGGGCGATGTAGAAATTGCGCGCGTCGAGCAGGCGCCCGACCACGCCGTGCACCTGCCCGTAGAACTGAGCCAGGCTGTCGGCCGACATCGCCATTTCGGCGATGTTGTACAGGGCGGTCTGCAGCTGTTCGGCACGACGACGCTCGGCTACCTCGTCCTGCAGGCTGTGGTTGGCCCGCTGCAGTTCCTGGGTGCGCCGCGCCACCTGCTGTTCCAACCGGACCTGCGCCTGGCGCCGATCCATCGCGGTCTGCACGTGCTGGGCGACGAAGCCCAGCAGTGCGCGCTCGGCCTCGCCGTAGCGGGCGGCCTGTTCATAGCTCTGAACCACGATGGCCCCGCAGACGCGGCCGTCGCGCAGCATCGGCACGCCCAGCCAGTCCAGGCTTTCGGGACCGCGCTGCGGGTCATGCTCCTGTTCCATCACCTGCGCCAGCAGTTTGCGCGAAGGGCCACTGAGCGGCTTGCCATGGCGCAGCAGCGCCACGGTCAGGCTGCGCGGCATCTCGCTGGCGTCATGGCTCTGCGTGGGATCGGCGACGAAGTCATCGACCTGATCGGCAAAGTACAGGAACCGGATCTGGTCGCGCACATCGTCGTATTCCACGATGTAGCAGTTCTCGGCATACATCAGCGTGCCGAGCACGCCATGCACGTGGCGCAGCATCTCGGGCATTTCCAGATCGGCACCGGCCAGATCGGCAATCTGGAACAGGGCCTGCTGCAGCCGCTCGGCCTCTTCCAGTGCCTTGATCTGGCCGGCTTGGCGGCCGCGCTGCAGCGCCAGTTCCATCGCCTGCCGGGCAACCCCCCACCATGCAGGTGAAGGCGCCGCCCCGGCTACCGACAACAGCAACCGCGCACCGTCGTATTCCCAGCCATGCTGACCCTCGCCGATTCCCGGCTCCGCGGCCACCTGGCCGGCAACTGCTGGCGACGGCCAGCCGCCCTGGCCACGACCGAGCTGCGGGTCGTCCCAGCCAACGCGAACCACGGCCGTTTCCGGCAAAAGCGCATGCAACGCGCGCACCAGCGCCGTGCTCAGCACGGCCTCGTGTGGTGACTCTTCCGCCGGTTCAGCATGCGTGGACAAATGACAATCTCTTGGCGCCGTCTGTGCGTCGCCTCCCCTGAGCCGCCGAGCATAGCGCGCCACCCGGGGGGCAATGGAAGCCCGTAAACCCCGAATCGTGCACCCGTACGTTTTTCCTGCTGTCCGTAGCCCCATCCGAGCCATGACCCTCGCCCTGCCCGCCCCCGCCACCGGCTATGCGCCATCGCCCGCAGGCCTTACCCTGTACGCCGTGGAAGCCAGCGCACTGCCAACCGATGAAGCCTTGATGCTGGCCTGGGCCGGTGGCGACCTGCGCGCCTTCGAAAGCCTGTATGCGCGCCACCGCAAGCGCCTGTTCGGCTTCCTGCTGCGGCAACTGCGCGACAACGCGCTGGCCGAGGAGATTTTCCAGGACGTCTGGCAGCGGGTGATCAGCGCCCGCGCCGGCTGGCAGCCCGAGGCCGCGTTCAGCACCTGGCTGTTCCGCATCGCCCACAACCGCCTGAATGACCATTGGCGTGCCGCCCGTCATCGCCCCGCCGCGCCGGCCGACGCCGATCTGCGCCTGGCCGCGATCGAGGATGGGCAGACCCCGGAGGGCGAGCTATCCGAATTCGAGCAACGTCGCCGCATCCAGCTGGCGATGGAACAACTGCCGCCGGAGCAGCGCGAAGTGCTGCAGCTGCGGCTGGATCAGGAACTGAGCCTGGAGGAGATCGGCCAGATCACCGGCGTAGGCCGGGAAACCGTGAAATCGCGGCTGCGCTATGCGATGGACAAGCTGCGTGCGGGATTGAACGCATGAACCGAGACGAACCACTGACGCCGGAAGAACGCGAGCTGTCCCGGCTGCTCGGCCGTCGCGCCGAACAGGCACCGCCGGCTGCACTGGACACCGCCATTCTGGCCGCGGCCCGTGCCGCCGTGGATGCTCCGCCTGCCGATGCAGTGGCCTCTCCGGAGGCACCGCGCACGCAGCGCACACGCCCGCGTTGGCCGGCCGTGTTCGGCATCGCCGCCTCGATGGTGTTCGCCATCGGCATCGCCTGGCAGCTGCGTCCGGAACCGCCGCCGATTCCGGCCGGTGAGGCGGCCGTGGCTGCGGCACCGGCTGCGGCAGAAGACAGCGCGGCTGCCGATCAGGCCGCTGGCAACCGCGCAGCCGACAGCGCGGTGGTGGCAGCGGATCCTGCTACTGCGCCCGCAGCACCCGAGGCGGCCCCCGTTGCCGCCGCCCCGGCACCGGCCATCGCGCGGGCGTCCAAGCCCGTTCCGGCCGAACCCGATGAAGCGTCGGCCCAGGCAGCACGATCGATGGCTGCGGATGCGGCCGCCGATGTCTCCTTTGCGGCCCTCCCGCCCGCACCGGCAGCGGCGCCGCCTGCGCCACCTGCGCCACCGGCACCGGCCGCCTACCCGGCACCCACACCGGCACCGGCCCTCGCGCCGGCAGCGTCCGGGGCACTGAAAGCACGCGCGGCCAGCGCACCGGCCGCCAATGCAGCCGAGGTCGAGCGGGCGCAGGCGCTGGATCGGGTGGAGATCACCTCGATGAAGCGTGAGGCTCCCAGCCGTTCCGCACCGGGCATCATGCGCCGCGGCAGCGATGCGCGCCTGAGCGCGGATGCCGTGCAGGCCGAAGTGGACGCCGACGCACGACTGCCGCGCCGGCAGTGGCTGCAGAAAATCCGCACACGACGCGACGACGGCCAGCGCGATCTGGCCCGTGCCAGCCTTGAGCGCTACATGCAGCAGTACCCGGAAGCGCGCCTGCCGCGCGACCTGCGGCCGCTGCTGGACGATTGAAGCGGACGGGAACACCCGGCAACCCCGTAGAATGACGGGAATGCTCGATACCCTCGCCCAGCCGGTCAACCACGCGCTGGAAGTCAAACACAGCCGTTTCATCACCCAGGCCGCGCCCATCGACGGCGCCGCAGCGGCCATGGCGTTCCTGCAGCAGGTCGCGGTGACCGATGCCACCCACAACTGCTGGGCCTACCGGCACGGCCAGGACTATCGTTCCAGCGACGATGGCGAGCCGGCCGGCACGGCTGGACGTCCGATCCTTGCGGCGATCGACGGGCAGGGCTTCGACCGGGTGATGGTGGTGGTGACGCGCTGGTTCGGCGGCATCAAACTCGGCGCCGGTGGCCTGGTACGCGCCTACGGTGGCGCCGCCGCCGAGTGCCTGCGCACCGCCCCGCGCCTGCCGCTGGTGGCGCTGGCCCGGTTGCAGCTGCTGGCTGGCTTTGAGGACCTCGGCACCCTGCACGCCACCCTGCCCGCCTTCAGCGCGGAAAAGCGCGATGAACAGTTCGATGCCAACGGTGTGTGCCTGCGGATCGAACTGCCTGCCGATCAGGTCGACGCATTGAAAATCCGCCTGCGCGACGCCACCCGTGACCGTATCCGCATAGAAGACGACCAGGATGACTGACAAGGACGACGCCCCCGCTTCGACCCCGCCGCTGCGGCGCCTCGGCAGCCTGCGCACGCTGTGGCCATTCGTGCGCCGCCATAGCGGGCTGTTCACCGCCTGGCTGCTGGCCCTGGCGGTGTCTTCGGCCGCCACGCTGAGCCTGCCGCCGGCGGTGAAGCAGATGATCGATCATGGTTTCAGCAGTGGCGGCCAGATCAACCGCGCCTTCGCCCTGCTGATGCTGGTGGCGGTCGTGATGGCGTTGGGCACGGCCGCGCGTTTCTACTTCGTGTCGCTGCTCGGCGAAAAAGTCGTGGCCGACCTGCGCAGCCAGCTGTATGCCCACCTGATCCAGCTGGGCGCCGGCTTCCACGACCGCAGCCGCAGCGGCGAACTGGTCTCGCGCCTGACCGCGGACACCGAACTGCTGCGCAGCGTGGTCGGCTCGACCATGTCCGTAGCATTGCGCAGCACGGTCACTGTCATCGGCAGCCTGGCGATGCTGTTCGTCACCAGCCCGCGGCTGGCCGCATGGTCGCTGCTCGGCATTCCACTGGCGGTGCTGCCGATCATCATCGGTGCGCGCAAGCTGCGCACGGTCGCGCGCAACAGCCAGGACCGCATCGCCGATGCCAACAGCCTGGCCAGCGAGACGCTGGGCGCGGTGCGCACGGTGCAGGCACATGCACGCGAACCATACGAACGCGGTCGCTTCGACAAGGCGCTCGGTGACGCCATCGGCGCCGCCCGCCGCCGCATCGGTGCGCAGTCGCTGGTCACCGCCAGCGCCATCCTGCTGGTGTTCGGCGCCATCGTCGGTGTGCTGTGGCTGGGCGCGCACGACGTCATCGACGGCCGCCTCAGCGCCGGCACGCTGGGTCAGTTCGTGCTGTATGCATTGATCGGCGGCGGTTCGGTGGGCGCGCTGGCCGAAGTATGGAACGAACTGCAGCGCGCGGCCGGCGGCATGGGCCGCATCGGCGAACTGCTGCAGGAAGACATCGAGATCCGCGCGCCGGCCCAGCCGCATGCACTGCCGCAACCGCTGCGTGGCGAGATACGATTCGACGACGTGGTGTTCCACTACCCGCAGCGACCAGACCAGGCCGCACTGGACCACTTCAACCTGCATGTGCGCCCCGGCGAGACCGTAGCGCTGGTGGGTCCGTCAGGGGCGGGCAAGAGCACGGTGCTTTCGATGCTGCTGCGCTTCCATGACCCAGCCAGCGGCCGCATCGACGTGGACGGCATCGACGTGCGCCAGGTCGACCCGGCCGAGCTGCGCGCGCAGCTGGCGCTGGTGCCGCAGCAGCCGACGCTGTTCGCGGCCAGTGCACGCGACAACATCCGCTATGGCCGCCTGCAGGCCAGCGACGCGGAAGTCGAGGATGCCGCGCGTGCCGCCGAGGCCGATGCTTTCCTGCGCGCGTTGCCGCAGGGCTATGACAGCGAGCTGGGTGAGCGCGGTGCCCGTCTTTCCGGTGGCCAGCAGCAGCGTGTGGCGATTGCCCGCGCGCTGCTGAAGGATGCGCCGATCCTGCTGCTGGATGAGGCCACCAGCGCGCTGGATGCACAGAGCGAACACAGCGTGCAGCAGGCATTGGAACGGTTGATGGCGGGTCGCACCACGCTGGTCATCGCCCACCGCTTGGCCACCGTGCTCAAGGCCGACCGCATCGTGGTGATGGACCAGGGCCGCATCGTCGCCGAGGGCACGCATGCACAGCTGCTGGCCGAAGACGGACTGTACGCTGAACTGGCACGCCTGCAGTTCATCGATTGATGACGTCCGGCTAACATCGGCGCGGCCAAGCTGGCCGCGCAACAGCAGCATCCGCTGAAGGAGGTGCACGATGTCGTTCCGTCAGTTCCCCGCCGTCGACAGCAACGGCGAAAGCCACATCATCATCGAGTTCAAGCCCGAAGCGAGTGGCAGCGGGCACCACTCCGAAGCTACGCCACGCTATGAGCTGGATGACGGGCGCCAGCTGGTGCGCAATGGCCGCGAATTCACGACAAGCGGCGGTGAGCTGAGGCTGACGATCTGAGGTTCGCCGGGCATGGCCCGGCGCTACCGGATTTCATTCCGCCCCGCTCTGGTGGGTGCCGACCTTGGTCGACATGCTTTTTGCCAAGGGCGGTCGAGCATGGCTCGACGCTACAAAAAGCATGGTCAATTTTTCACCAGGCATCTTGACAGCCTTGGCTGCCAAGGGCTGCGCGCGGTTATCCACATGTTTGCTCAGAAACCATCCACACCACCTGTGGATGAATGTGCTCAGCCCAGCACCCGTCCGATGCCGCTGGCGTCCACCTCGGCCGCTGCCCGACGGATCGCCGTCGGATCACTGCCGGCCACGAATCCGATACGGAAATGCACCTCGCCCCCGGGCGTGCGTGAGGAATGGATCGAGGCCAGGCTGATGCGGTGCTGCTCGAACACGTTCAACAGTTCACGCAGCGAGCCCGGCCGGTCCTCCGGCAAATGCACCGACAGCGCGTTGCGCTCGGTCAGGTCCGCCAACAGGTAACCCACGCGTTCGAACGTGTAGTTGCCGTCAGCCAGTTCCTGCTCGCCGAAGGCATTGCGATTGGCCAACAACAGCTGCTCACGGAATGCACTGCGTGCAGTGTCGTCGCCCTGCCCGACCTGGGCCTGCAGGGCCTGCAGCTGGCCGACCAAGCGCTCCAGCATCGGCGCCACGTACGGGTTGCCGAACTGGATGTCCTCGTAGATCGCGGGGTTCAGCGACAGGATGCGCGAGATGATCGCCGTATCCAGTTCGAACGATGCCGACCGGTACGGCATCATCGCGGCCAGGTCGCCCAGCTGCGGCTGGTACTGGCGCAGCACGCCGGCCTGGGCCAGGTGGGTGGCATGCACCATCGCCTGCACCAGCGCCATCATCTGGTCGTGATGCTGCGGCGTGGCGCGCACGCACTCAGCCTGCAACGCCGTGCACAGCGTATCAACCCACGGTTGCCAGTGCCGCAGCCGCGCTTCGCAGACCACCATCACCCGGCCCTTCAGGGTCGGCGCCTTGGGCGGCGCGGTCATCGGGTGCAGGCCGACCACTTCGGCTTGAGAGGCCAACATCGCCTGCACCGGCGCTTCTTTTACCGAGGTCACGTCCAGCCACAGCCGGTCCTGCTCGCGGCCGGCCGACTGCTGCACGTACGCGGCAATCAGGGCCGGCGTATGCCGGATCGGTGCCGAGAACACCAGCACGTCAGCCTGCGCCAGCAGCTGTTCCGGCGTATGCGAGTCCGGATCGGCCGGATCGTGGCCGATCACCTGCAGCTGCATGTGCTGCTGGAAGAAGCGGGTCAGCCAGCGCCCGTAGGCGCCGGCACTGCCGATGATGCCGACCGTGCGCGGCGTGCGTGGGTCCAGGCCGCTCATGCCACGCGTTCGGCGCGGAAGCGCGTTCCTTCGGCCAGCGCCGCCGGCGCTGCAGCAATCACGTCGAACTCTTCGAAGCCGTTGTCGAGGGTCGCCTCCAGCGCCGCATGGGTGCCGGCAATCGCGCGCGAGATCGCTTGCTGCATCGATTCGCCGCGCAGCAGGAACGACACCACCAGCGACATCAGCACATCACCGGTGCCTGCCACGTCCACTGGCAGCAACGGCGAGGTCCAGCGCCAGGTTTCCTCGCGGCCAACGGCCAGGGTTACCAGTTCACCCGGGGTGCCGCCCACGCTGTGCGCGATCACCCAATGCGGGCCGCGATCCAGCAGCGTGCGCGCGGCGGCGATGGCATCGGCCTCGGCCAGCGCTGGCATGCCGGTCAGGCGATTGAGTTCAAAGGCGTTCGGGGTCACCAGCCAGGCATGGGGCAGCAGGCGCTCGGCGAAGATCGCTTCCAGGCCCGGTTCCACGTACGGGCCGGTGTGGGTGTCACCGATCACCGGGTCCAGGCAATAACGCAGTTGCGGGCAGCCCGGCAGGATCGCGTCCAGCCAGTCGGCGAAGGCGGCACCGTTGGCGGTGCTGCCGAAGTAGCCGGACACCAGCATCTTCGCGCGTTGCGGCAGGCCGCGCTCGTGGCTGCCGAGCAGCAGGTCGGCGAACCAGTCGGCCGGCAGCACGCGGCCACGCGTGGTGTCGTAGAACGGCGCGTTGCTGAGCAGCACCGTCGGAATGCTTGCCACACGCACGCCCAGCGCGCGCATCGGCGGGATTGCCGCGCTGTTGCCGGCATGACCGTAGACGAGTTGCGACTGGACCGAGATGACATCGATCGGCGACGGACCGTCGGGCCGCTGGCGGCGGCCGTGGACCAGGTGGTTATCAAGGGATTCGCTCATGGCCGCATTCTACGCCCAAGGGGGTTTTCGGCAGGGCTTGCAGCCCTGCACCTGCCGAAGCTGCAAGCAACGGCAACGGCAACGGCAACGGCAAAAGCGAGCTATCCGTGGGGTGGCGGGGCGGTGTCGGAGTGCGGGGACGCCGCAAGTACGTCCGTGTAGGCTTGGCAGCCGCATCCATGCGGCTGACACCCCGCACTCCGACACCGCCCCGCCTTCGACAGGTTCACGCGGCTGTTGGTAACTGCGGCTGTTGGTGGGTGTCGACCTTGGTCGACACATCTGTCAGATATCGAATGAATTCATCCACGCATGGCATGGATCTACCGTGTCGACCAAGGTCGACACCTACCAGTGCCGGACGCTGTTCCAACAGATCGCGGAAAACCGTCGAAGGCGGGGTGGGTCCGGTGGCGGCTGTC
>NZ_JAPTFO010000072.1:0-19880 GCF_030985515.1 Stenotrophomonas sp. Sm10 | reverse complement strand
CCGGGCACGATCAAGCCGCACACCAAGTTCGAGGGTGAAGTCTACGTCCTGTCGAAGGACGAAGGCGGCCGTCACACTCCGTTCTTCAACGGCTACCGTCCGCAGTTCTACTTCCGCACCACCGACATCACCGGCGCAGCTGCACTGCCGGAAGGCGTCGAAATGGTGATGCCGGGTGACAACGTCAAGATGGTCGTCACCCTGATCAACCCGGTGGCGATGGACGAAGGCCTGCGCTTCGCCATCCGCGAAGGCGGCCGCACCGTCGGCGCCGGCGTGGTCTCGAAGATCATCGAGTAATCTGGTAGTATCTGCGCCCCGATGTTGCCTGGGTAGGGCATCGGGGCGTATCAAATGGGAAAGCAGGCACAGGATGTGCCTTGTGTTCCCCGGACCAGGAAGGGTCAATGCCATTCAGGCGGCGTCAACAGGCGACTGTTGACAGCTGCCTTGTGTGCCATTATGCTTCTACGTCTGGGCAGGCCGGGAAACTGGTCTGCCTACGTTTTTGAGGTCTATGGAGTGACCTTGTCGGCCTGCAGGAGTGTGGGCCGTCCGTATTCAGGAATTTCATGGGGCAAAGCAACCCAGAGGCTTTGTCTGTCGCTCTTTTAACGAAGGAACCTACCGCCATGGCGGACCAAAAGATCCGGATCCGGCTGAAAGCGTTCGATCATCGTCTGATCGACCGTTCGGCCAGCGAGATCGTTGAAACGGCAAAGCGGACCGGCGCGCAAGTGCGTGGCCCGATCCCGCTGCCGACCAAGATCGAGCGCTACACCGTTCTCGTCTCCCCGCACGTCGACAAGGACGCGCGTGACCAGTACGAGACCCGCACGCACAAGCGCGTGCTCGATATCGTTGACCCGAATGACAAGACCGTGGACGCGCTGATGAAGCTCGAACTGGCTGCCGGCGTCGACGTTCAGATCAAGCTGACCTGAGGACTACGACCATGACGAAGAAGTATTCGTTGGGCTTCGTGGGCCGCAAGGCCGGCATGAGCCGCGTGTTCACTGAAGATGGCCGCTCCATCCCGGTGACCCTGATCGAAGCAACCCCGAACCGCATCGCGCAGATCAAGACCGTCGAAACCGACGGCTACAGCGCCGTGCAGGTGACCGTCGGCGCGCGTCGCGCTGCCCTGGTCAACAAGCCGGAAGCCGGCCACTTCGCCAAGGCGAAGGTGGAAGCGGGTCGTGGCCTGTGGGAATTCCGCGTTGAAGACGCGCAGCTCGGCGATTTCGCCGTTGGCGGCGAAGTCAAGGCGGACATCTTCGAAGTCGGCCAGATCGTCGACGTCCAGGGTGTCACCAAGGGTAAGGGCTTCCAGGGCACCATCAAGCGCCACAACTTCCGTATGGGCGATGCAACCCACGGTAACTCGCTGTCGCATCGCGCGCCGGGTTCGCTGGGTCAGCGCCAGACCCCGGGTCGCGTTTTCCCGGGCAAGAAGATGTCGGGCCACATGGGCGCGGTGCAGCAGAGCACCCAGAACCTGGAAGTGGTCAAGGTCGACGTCGAGCGCGGTCTGATCGCCGTTCGCGGCGCCGTTCCGGGCGCGGCCGGTGGCGATGTGATCGTCCGTCCGGCGAGCAAGGCATAAGGAGAGATGACGATGGAACTCGTTATCACGGGTAGCAACAACAAGGTCTCGGTCTCCGAAGCCGTGTTCGGTCGCGATTTCAGCGAAGATCTGGTCCACCAGGTCGTCGTTGCTTACCGCAACGCCGGTCGCGCCGGCACCAAGGCACAGAAGACTCGCTCCGAAGTGGCTGGTACCACCAAGAAGTCGAAGAAGCAGAAGGGCGGCGGCGCGCGTCATGGCGCACTGACGGCTCCGATCTTCGTCGGCGGCGGTGTCACCTTCGCGGCCAAGCCGCGCAGCTTCGAGCAGAAGGTCAATCGTAAGCAGTACCGTGCCGCCATGTGCGCGATCCTGTCCGAGCTGAACCGTCAGGGCCGTCTGACCATCGTGGAGTCCTTCGACGTCGAAGTGACCAACACGAAGGGTCTGGTCGCCAAGCTGGCCGGCCTGGAAGTGGGCAAGCGCCCGCTGATCGTCACCGAAGAAGCGTCCGAGCACCTGTACCTGTCCGCCCGCAATCTGCCGTACGTGCAGGTGCGTGACGTCCAGGGCCTGGATCCGGTCTCGCTGGTGGGTGCCGACACGGTCGTCATCACCGCTGACGCGGTCAAGAAGGTCGAGGAGTGGCTGGCATGAACAGCAACGAAAAAATCTTCAGCGTGCTGCGTGCCCCGCGTGTCTCCGAAAAGACCGCGCGCCTGCAGGAACTCTCCAACCAGTATGTCTTCGAAGTTTCGAACGAAGCCACCAAGGCCGATGTAAAGGCCGCGGTTGAGCAGCTGTTCGACGTCAAGGTCGAAGCTGTCAACGTGGTCAACGTCAAGGGCAAGAACAAGTCCTTCCGTAACCGTGCTGGCCGCCGCGGCGATTGGCGCAAGGCGTACGTTCGCCTGGCCGATGGCCAGTCGATCGATGTAACGGCCAAGGCCTGAGGTACATCCCATGCCATTGATGAAATTCAAGCCCACTTCCCCCGGCCGCCGTTCGGCCGTGCGCGTGGTCACTCCCGACCTGCACAAGGGTGCTCCGCACGCTGCCCTGGTCGAGTCGCAGAGCCGCTCGGGTGGTCGTAACCACCATGGCCGCATCACCGTGCGTCACGTCGGTGGTGGTGCCAAGCAGCACTACCGCATCATCGACTTCAAGCGCAACAAGCTGGGCATCCCGGCGCGCGTGGAACGCATCGAATACGATCCGAACCGCACCGCCCACATCGCCCTGCTGTGCTACGTCGACGGTGAGCGCCGCTACATCATCGCCCCGAAGGGCCTGAAGGCCGGTGATCAGGTGATCGCTGGTTCGGATGCCCCGATCAAGGCTGGCAACACCCTGCCGCTGCGCAACATCCCGGTCGGTACCACCATCCACTGCATCGAACTGAAGCCCGGCAAGGGCGCTCAGATCGCCCGCGCCGCCGGTGCGGCCGTGCAGCTGGTGGCCCGCGAAGGCATCTACGCCACCCTGCGCCTGCGCTCGGGTGAAATGCGCAAGGTGCCGGTCGAGTGCTGCGCCACCATCGGCGAAGTCGGCAACGACGAGCACAGCCTGGAAAAGCTGGGCAAGGCCGGTGCCAAGCGTTGGCGCGGCGTCCGCCCGACCGTTCGTGGTGCTGCCATGAACCCGGTTGACCACCCGCACGGTGGTGGTGAGGCCAAGGCCGGCCAGGGTAACCCGCATCCGGTCACCCCGTGGGGTGTCCCGACCAAGGGTTACAAGACGCGCCATAACAAGCGCACTCAGCAGTTCATCGTCCGCGATCGTAGGGGCTAATCGACCATGGCACGTTCACTCAAGAAGGGCCCGTTCGTCGATCACCACCTCGTCAAGAAGGTGGAGGCCGCTGCGGGCAGCAAGAAGCCGATCAAGACCTGGTCGCGCCGTTCGATGATCCTGCCTGACATGGTAGGCATCACCATTGCCGTGCATAACGGCAAGAACCACATCCCGGTTCTCGTCAACGAGAACATGGTCGGCCACAAGCTCGGCGAATTTGCCATCACCCGGACCTTCAAGGGTCACGGTGGTGACAAGAAGTCGGGCAAGTAAGGAGAGATGACAATGGAAGCGAAAGCCATCCTGCGCACTGCGCGCATCTCCCCGCAGAAGGCTCGTCTGGTCGCTGACCAGGTGCGCGGTCTGCCGGCCGAACGTGCGGTCAACCTGCTGAAGTTCTCGGACAAGAAGGCTGCCCACCTGATCAAGAAGGTGGTGGAGTCGGCTATTGCCAATGCCGAGAACAACCAGGGCGCCGACGTCGACGAGCTGAAGGTTCAGACCATCATGGTTGATGAAGGTCCGACCCTGAAGCGTTTCATGGCGCGGGCGAAAGGCCGCGGTACCCGCATCCTCAAGCGCACCAGCCACATCACTGTGGTTGTGGGCGCCGCCAAGTAAGCGGATAAGGAAAAGACCATGGGTCATAAAGTTCATCCGATTGGTATCCGCCTCGGCATTTCCAAGGACTGGAACTCCAAGTGGTACGCCAACAAGGCCGAGTTCGCCGGTTACCTGGCAGCCGACCTGAAAGTGCGCGACATGCTGCGCAAGAAGCTGGCCCAGGCCGGCATCAGCAAGATCCTGATCGAGCGTCCGGCCAAGACCGCTCGCGTGACGATCCACACCGCCCGTCCGGGCGTGGTGATCGGCAAGCGCGGTGAGGACATCGAGAAGCTGCGCAAGGAAGTGAGCGAGATGATGGGCGTCCCGGCGCACATCAACGTCACCGAAGTGCGCAAGCCGGAACTGGACGCGCAGCTCGTTGCCGAGTCGATCGCCCAGCAGCTGGAGCGTCGCATCATGTTCCGCCGTGCAATGAAGCGCTCGGTCGGCAACGCGATGCGCCTGGGTGCCCTGGGCATCAAGGTCAACGTCGGTGGCCGCCTCAACGGTGCAGAAATCGCCCGTTCGGAGTGGTACCGCGAAGGCCGCGTGCCGCTGCACACCCTGCGTGCCGACATCGACTATGGCTTCGCTGAAGCCAAGACGACCTACGGCATCATCGGCATCAAGGTCTGGATCTACAAGGGCGAGGTCTTCGATTTCTCCCAGGTTGGCCAGGAAAAGCAGGACGACACTCCGTCGCGCAACGATCGTCACGATCGCGGCGACCGTGGTGACCGTCAGCGCCCGGCCCGTGAAGCGAGGTAACGACAATGTTGCAACCCAAGCGAACCAAGTACCGCAAGGTACACAAGGGCCGTAACGATGGCCTGAGCTGGAGCGCCAACGCTGTCAGCTTCGGCGAATACGGCCTGAAGGCAACCGCACACGGTCAGCTGACCGCGCGCCAGATCGAAGCGGCCCGCCGCTCGATCAGCCGCTACGTCAAGCGCGGCGGCAAGATGTGGATCCGCGTGTTCCCCGACAAGCCCATCACCAAGAAGCCCATCGAAGTCCGAATGGGTTCGGGTAAGGGTAACGTGGAATACTGGGTGGCCCAGATCCAGCCCGGCCGCATGATCTATGAAATCGAGGGTGTTTCCGAGGAAGTGGCTCGCGAGGCGTTCCGCCTGGCCGCCGCCAAGCTCTCGGTCACCACCACTTTCGTGACCCGTACGGTGCGCTGATGGATATCAAAACTCTCCGTGAAAAGTCGGCTGACGAACTCAAGGCCCACCTGATCGACCTGCGTAAGGAACAGTTCTCTGTCCGTATGCAGCAGGTCACCGGCCAGCTGCCGAAGACCCACGACATTCGCCGGGTCCGTCGCGAGATTGCTCGCGTCAAGACCCTGCTCGGCAGCACGAAGTAAGGATGGCCGCTATGAGCGACAATACTGAAAAGAAGACGCTGCGCACGGTCGAAGGCCGTGTCGTCAGCAACAAGATGGACAAGACGGTTACCGTCCTGGTTGAGCGTCAGGTCAAGCACGCGCTGTACGGCAAGTACATCAAGCGCTCGACCAAGCTGCACGCCCACGATGCCGACAACGCCTGCAAGGAAGGCGATGTCGTCCGCGTGACCGAGATTGCTCCGATGTCCAAGACCAAGAACTGGCGCGTGGTGGAAGTCATCACGCGTGCGGCTGAATAAGGAGTCTGAATCATGATCCAGATGCAGAGCTACCTTGACGTCGCGGACAATTCGGGTGCCAAGCAGGTGATGTGCTTCAAGGTGCTGGGTGGTTCCAAGCGCCGTTACGCCGGCATCGGCGACATCATCAAGGTCACCGTGAAGGATGCGATTCCGCGCGGCAAGGTCAAGAAGGGTGAAGTGTATGACGCCGTCGTGGTGCGTACCCGCAAGGGTGTGCGTCGCGCGGACGGTTCGCTGATCCGCTTCGACGGCAACGCGGCCGTCCTGCTGAACAACAAGCAGGAGCCGATCGGTACCCGTATCTTCGGGCCGGTGACCCGTGAACTTCGTTCGGAGAAGTTCATGAAGATCGTCTCGCTCGCTCCCGAAGTGCTGTGAGCGACAGGAGATAATCATGGCTAACCGTATCAAGAAGGGCGACCAGGTTGTCGTCAACGCTGGCAAGGACAAGGGCAAGCAGGGCGAAGTCGTCCGCGTCGACGGCGACCGTGTGGTCGTCGCCAACGTGAACATCGTCAAGCGCCACACCAAGCCGAACCCGCAGGCAGGTGTTGCCGGCGGCGTGGTCGAGCGCGAAGCTTCGATCCATATCTCCAACGTGAACGTGCTGAACCCGGCTTCGGGCAAGGGCGAACGCGTTGGCTTCAAGGTGCTGGAGGATGGACGCAAACTGCGTGTGTTCCGCTCCAGCGGTGAGGCGCTCGACGCCTGAGGAATGTGAAGATGACTTCCCGTCTCGAAAAGATCTACAAGGAAGAAGTGGTGCCGGCGCTGATGAAGCAGTTCGGTTACACCAATCCGATGGAAGTACCGAAGCTCGTCAAGGTCACCCTGAACATGGGTGTCGGCGAGGCTGCCACCAACAAGAAGATCCTGGAAAACGCCGTCGCGGACATGACCAAGATTTCCGGCCAGAAGCCGGTTGTCACCAAGTCGCGTATCTCGGTCGCGTCGTTCAAGATCCGTGATGGTTGGCCGATCGGCTGCAAGACCACGCTGCGTCGCCACAAGATGTACGAGTTCCTGGACCGCCTGATCAACATCTCGCTGCCGCGCGTGCGCGACTTCCGTGGTGTTTCCGGCCGTTCCTTCGACGGCCGCGGCAACTTCAACATGGGTGTGAAGGAGCAGATCATCTTCCCGGAAATCGACTTCGACGCCGTCGACGCGATCCGCGGCATGGATATCGCCATCACCACCACTGCGAAGACCGATGCGGAAGCGAAGGCGCTGCTGGCAGCGTTCAAGTTCCCGTTCCGTAACTGATCTGTCGAGGAAACCGAAATGGCAAAGACCTCCATGGTCAACCGCGACATCAAGCGGGAAAAGCTGGCCAAGAAGTACGCTGAAAAGCGTGCGGCTCTGAAGAAGATCGTGTCCTCCGTGGACGCGACCTACGAAGAGAAGATCGAGGCCGCAACCAAGCTGGCCAAGCTGCCGCGCGATTCGTCGCCGAGCCGCCAGCGTAATCGTTGCGAGCTGTCGGGTCGTCCGCGTGGCGTCTACAGCAAGTTCGGCCTGGGCCGTAACAAGCTGCGTGAAGCCACCATGCGTGGCGACGTGCCGGGTCTGCGCAAGGCCAGCTGGTAACCCCAGCCGGCCCTGCGATCAGGAGCCCCTTCGGGGGTTCCTGAACCGGGCAGGGGAGGCATTCAGCTTTCCCGACGCAAAAAAACCGAGGAGCCCGGCGCAAGCCGGGCTCTTTTGGCGTATACTCCCGCGTCTTGCCCTGCGCAAACGGGGTCGTAGGAGTGGGCTTCCGGCCCGCTGCATCAAGGGACCTGGCCCGTTTCCAGGAGACAACAGATTTTCGCGAAAGCGGATATCGGTGCACTCAAAGGTACTCATATGAGCATGACTGATCCCATCGCCGACCTGCTGGTCCGCATCAAGAATGCGGCCGCGGTGGGCAAGCAGACGGTGAAAGCCCCGTCGTCCAAGATCAAGGTTGCGATCGCCCAGGTCCTGAAGGACGAGGGTTACATCGCCGACCTGCGCGTGACCCAGCTGGAAAACAACAAGTCCGAGCTGGAAATCGTGCTGAAGTATTTCGAAGGCAAGCCGGTCATCGCGACCCTGAAGCGCTTCTCGCGTTCGGGCCTGCGCCAGTACCGCGGCAAGAGCGAGCTGCCGAAGGTCATGAACGGCCTGGGTATCTCCATCATTTCCACCTCCAAGGGCATCATGACTGATGCGCAGGCGCGCCAGCTGGGCGTCGGCGGCGAAGTCCTGTGCTTCGTGGCCTAAGGCGAAAGGAGTAGAACTATGTCCCGCGTAGCCAAGAAGCCGATTACCCTGGGTAAGGTTGAACTGAACGTCCAGTCGGACAGCGTCACCGCCAAGGGCCCGAAGGGCACCCTGTCGCTGGCCAAGCCGGCCGGTATTGCCATCAACGTCGACAACGGCGTTGCCACCCTGAGCACCGAAAGCGCCGACCTGGTCGCACTGACCGGTACCGTGCGTGCGATCCTGTCCAACATGGTCAAGGGCGTGTCCGAAGGCTTCGAGCGCAAGCTGGAGCTGGTGGGCGTGGGTTACCGCGCTGCCATGCAGGGCAAGGACCTGAACCTGTCGCTGGGCTTCTCGCACCCGGTCGTGTTCGTGGCGCCGGAAGGCATCACGCTGTCGACCCCGACCCAGACCGAGATCCTGGTCCAGGGCGCTGACAAGCAGGTCGTCGGTGAAGTCGCCGCCAAGATCCGTGCGTTCCGCAAGCCGGAACCGTACAAGGGCAAGGGCGTGAAGTACTCCGACGAAGTCATCATCCGTAAGGAAGCCAAGAAGGCATAAGCGCGAGTCCCTCGCAAGAGCCCGCACATCCCTGTGCGGACTTCTCAGGGAAAAGCTCTTCCTTCAGCTTTCAAGGAATAATCAAAATGAACAAGAACATCGCCCGCCTGCGTCGCGCCAAGTCGACCCGCGCCCACATCCGTGAGCTCGGCGTCGCCCGCCTGTCGGTGCTGCGCACCGGCCAGCACCTGTACGCCCAGGTCTTCACCGCCGACGGCTCCAAGGTGCTGGCTGCTGCCAACACCACCCAGGCCGACGTCATCGAAGGCCTGAAGAACGGCAAGAACGCCGATGCTGCTGCCAAGGTTGGCCGCATCGTTGCCGAGCGCGCCAAGGCCGCCGGCATCGAGAAGGTTGCCTTCGATCGTTCGGGCTACCGCTACCACGGCCGCATCAAGGCCCTGGCAGAAGCCGCCCGCGAAGCCGGCCTGCAGTTCTAAGGGACAAGGGCAGGGGGCCATTGGCCTCCTGCCCACCTGCTCGCCAGCCTGAGTGAGGCTGGACGGCGCCGCTCTTCTGCAGCGGCCCACCGGAACAACGCGTCACGCCACAACCATAAGCGGCTTCGAGCCGTACATACCCAAACAACCAAGGAATCAACATGGCAGAAGAGCGTCAGCAGCGGGGTCGCGATCGCGACCGTAACCGCGAAGAGAAGATCGACGACGGCATGATCGAAAAGCTGGTCGCGGTCAACCGCGTCAGCAAGACCGTCAAGGGTGGCCGCCAGTTCACCTTCACCGCCCTGACCGTCGTCGGCGACGGCGAAGGCAAGGTCGGTTTCGGCTATGGCAAGGCCCGCGAAGTGCCGGTTGCCATCCAGAAGTCGATGGAACAGGCCCGCAAGAACCTGGTCAGCGTTGACCTGAACAACGGCACCCTGTGGCACACCATCAAGGATGGTCACGGCGCAGCCCGCGTGTTCATGCAGCCGGCTTCGGAAGGTACCGGCGTGATCGCCGGCGGTGCCATGCGCGCCGTGCTGGAAGCCGTTGGCGTGAAGAACGTGCTGGCCAAGGCCACCGGTTCGCGCAACCCGATCAACCTGGTGCGTGCCACCGTGAAGGGCCTGGCTGCTGCACAGTCGCCGGCTCGCATCGCGGCCAAGCGCGGCAAGAAGGTGGAGGAACTCAACCATGGCTAATGAGTCCAACAAGACTGTCAAGGTCCGCCTGGTGCGTGGCCTGCGTGGCACCCAGTCGCGTCACCGCCTGTCGGTGCGTGCGCTGGGCCTGAACAAGCTCAACGATGTGCGTGAACTGAAGGACAGCCCGCAGGTGCGCGGCCTGATCAACAAGGTTCAGTACCTCGTCCAGGTTGAGGAGTAATCGACCATGACTCTGCGTCTCAATGAACTGAGCCCGGCACCGGGCGCCCGCACCGAGCGTACCCGCGTCGGTCGCGGTATCGGCTCGGGCCTGGGCAAGACTGCCGGCCGCGGCCACAAGGGTTCGTTCGCCCGCAAGGGTGGCGGCAAGATCAAGGCTGGCTTCGAAGGCGGCCAGACCCCCATGCAGCGTCGTCTGCCGAAGATCGGCTTCCGTTCGCCGATCGCCAAGGACACCGCTGAAGTGCTGCTGTACGCACTGGACAAGCTGCCGGCCGGTGAGATCGACTTCGCCGCCCTGCGTGCTGCCAAGCTGGTTCCGAGCACTGCCAAGAAGGCCAAGGTCGTCGTCAAGGGCGAAGTGACCAAGGCGTTCACCCTGAAGGGTATTGCTGCCACGGCGGGTGCCAAGGCCGCGATCGAAGCTGCCGGCGGCAGCGTAACGGAGTAAGAAAATCATGGCGCAAGCTGGCATCGGTAACCTCGCGGGCGGAATGGGCAAGTTCACTGAACTTCGCCAACGTTTGCTGTTCGTCGTCGGGGCTTTGATCGTCTATCGCATCGGCTGCTACGTGCCGGTGCCGGGCGTCAATCCCGATGCCATGCTTGCCATGATGCAACAGCAGGGCGGCGGCATCGTGGACATGTTCAACATGTTCTCGGGCGGCGCCCTGCACCGTTTCAGCATCTTCGCGCTGAACGTGATGCCGTACATCTCGGCATCGATCGTGATGCAGCTGGCCGTGCACATCTTCCCCGCCCTGAAGGCGATGCAGAAGGAAGGTGAGTCCGGCCGCCGCAAGATCACCCAGTATTCGCGCATCGGCGCCGTGCTGCTGGCAGTGGTGCAGGGCGGTTCGATCGCACTGGCCCTGCAGGGCCAGGTCTCGCCGTCGGGCGCTCCGGTCGTGTATGCGCCGGGCATGGGCTTCGTGCTCACCGCCGTGGTCGCGCTGACCGCCGGCACCATGTTCCTGATGTGGGTCGGTGAGCAGGTCACCGAGCGCGGCATCGGCAACGGCGTGTCGCTGATCATCTTCGCCGGTATCGTCGCTGGCCTGCCGGGTGCGATCATCCACACCTTCGACGCCTACCGCGACGGCAACATCCAGTTCATCCAGCTGCTGCTGATCGCCATTGTCGTGCTCGCCTTCACCTTCTTCGTGGTGTTCGTCGAGCGTGGCCAGCGCCGGATCACGGTCAACTACGCACGCCGCCAGGGCGGTCGCAACGCGTACATGAACCAGACCTCGTTCCTGCCGCTGAAGCTCAACATGGCCGGCGTCATCCCGGCGATCTTCGCCTCGAGCCTGCTGGCCTTCCCGGCCACCCTGGCCATGTGGTCCGGCCAGGCCGCCAACCAGAGCAGCTTCGGCCAGGTCCTGCAGAAGGTCGCCAACGCGCTGGGCCCGGGCGAGCCGCTGCACATGATCGTCTTCGCCGCGCTGATCACCGGTTTCGCGTTCTTCTACACCGCGCTGGTGTTCAACTCGCAGGAAACCGCCGACAACCTGAAGAAGTCGGGCGCGCTGATTCCGGGCATCCGTCCGGGCAAGGCCACTGCCGACTACATCGACGGCGTGCTGACCCGCCTGACCGCGGCCGGCTCGGCCTACCTGGTGATCGTCTGCCTGCTGCCGGAACTGATGCGCACGCAGCTGAACGCCTCGTTCTACTTCGGCGGTACTTCGCTGCTGATCGTGGTGGTGGTGGTGATGGACTTCATCGCCCAGGTGCAGGCGCACCTGATGTCCCACCAGTACGAGAGCCTGCTGAAGAAGGCCAACCTGAAGGGCGGCAACCGCGGCGGTTTTGCCCGCGGCTGATTGGCCTGTTATACTTTCGTCTTCCTGACGTGATGGTCCCTCCGCTTCGCGGACTCCGGCCACACAAACGAAGGGCGGCCCCCGCAGCGGTTCCGGGTGGGGGTGTGATGAGGTGGTCCCGCGCTGGAGTAGCGCGGGCGGCCCCGGGGGATACCCCGGGTCCAACCCCATCCGGCGCCGGAGCCTGGGCACACTCCCCAGGCCGGGTTCATGAAACCAGTGGTTTCACGGGCTTCCATGTAAACCGGAACCTTGTTAGTATCGCTAGCTCACTTTTTTGATCCATCCTGCCGGATTGGCGTGCCCGAGGCGCGCTGTCGGCCATCACTCAGCTGGAGAACCGCGTCATGGCGCGTATTGCAGGCGTCAACCTGCCAGCCCAGAAGCACGTCTGGGTCGGGTTGCAAAGCATTTACGGCATCGGCCGTACCCGTTCGAAGAAGGTCTGCGAAGTCGCAGGCGTTGCTTCGACCACCAAGATCCGCGATCTGTCGGAGCCGGAAATCGAGCGCCTGCGCGCCGAAGTCGGCAAGTACATCGTGGAAGGCGATCTGCGCCGTGAGATCGGCATCGCGATCAAGCGCCTGATGGACCTGGGCTGCTACCGCGGCCTGCGTCACCGTCGTGGCCTCCCGCTGCGTGGCCAGCGCACCCGTACCAACGCCCGCACCCGCAAGGGTCCGCGCAAGGCGATCAAGAAGTAAGGGACTGAGAAATGGCTAAGCCCGCTGCTAAGACCAAGAAGAAGATCAAGCGCGTCGTCACCGACGGCGTTGCCCACGTCCACGCTTCGTTCAACAACACCATCGTCACCATCACCGACCGTCAGGGCAATGCTCTGTCGTGGGCGACCTCCGGTGGCGCTGGCTTCCGCGGTTCGCGCAAGTCGACCCCGTTCGCTGCCCAGGTGGCTGCTGAAAAGGCCGGTCGTGCTGCGCTGGACTACGGCGTGAAGTCGCTGGAAGTCCGCATCAAGGGCCCGGGTCCGGGCCGTGAGTCGGCCGTGCGTTCGCTGAACAACGTCGGCTACAAGATCACCAACATCATCGACGTGACGCCCATCCCGCACAACGGGTGCCGTCCGCCGAAGAAGCGTCGCGTCTAAAGGGAGCGATAAGAAATGGCTCGTTATATCGGTCCTACCTGTAAGCTCGCCCGTCGCGAAGGCGCCGACCTGTCCCTGAAGAGCCCGGCGCGTGCGCTGGACTCCAAGTGCAAGCTGGAGCAGAAGCCCGGCCAGCACGGCGCCACTGCCCGCAAGGGCAAGCTGTCCGACTACGCCACCCAGCTGCGTGAAAAGCAGAAGGTCAAGCGTATCTACGGCCTGCTGGAGCGTCAGTTCCGCAACTACTACAAGAAGGCCTCGACCAAGAAGGGCAACACCGGCGAGAACCTGCTGCAGCTGCTGGAAACCCGCCTGGACAACGTCGTCTACCGCATGGGCTTCGCCGTGACCCGTCCGGCTGCTCGTCAGCTGGTGTCGCACCGCGGCGTCACCGTGAATGGCAAGTCGGTCAACCTGGCTTCGTACCAGGTCAAGGCTGGCGACGCCATCGCCCTGTCTGAAAAGGCTGCCAAGCAGCTGCGCGTCCAGGAAGCCCTGACCGTCGCCGCCCAGCATGACCTGAGCCCGTCGTGGGTTGAAGTGGATTCCGGCAAGTTCACCGGCATCTTCAAGGCCGTTCCGGATCGTTCGGATCTGCCTGCGGACATCAACGAAGCGCTGATCGTCGAGCTGTATTCGAAGTAATTCACATTGGAGAGCCCCCGGCGACGGCCGGGGGTTCACTAGGAGAACCCGCAACATGACGGTTACCGCCAACCAGGTTCTGCGTCCTCGCGGTCCGCAGATCGAACGCCTTACCGACACCCGTGCAAAGGTCGTTATCGAACCTTTGGAGCGGGGTTACGGGCATACGCTGGGCAACGCCCTGCGTCGCGTGCTGCTGTCGTCCATCCCGGGCTTCGCCATCACGGAAGTCGAAATCGACGGCGTGTTGCATGAGTACACCACGGTCGAAGGTCTGCAGGAGGACGTGCTCGAAGTCCTGCTGAACCTGAAGGACGTGGCCATCCGTATGCACTCCGGCGACAGCGCCACCCTGTCCCTGTCCAAGCAGGGCCCGGGCGTTGTCACCGCTGCCGACATCAAGGTCGACCACAATGTGGAGATCCTGAACGGCGACCATGTGATCTGCCACCTGACCAAGGACACGGCGATCAACATGCGTCTGAAGATCGAACGTGGTTTCGGCTACCAGCCGGCTGCCGCGCGTCGTCGTCCGGACGAAGAAACCCGTGCCATCGGCCGCCTGGTCCTGGATGCCTCGTTCTCGCCGGTCCGCCGCGTCGCCTATGCCGTGGAAGCGGCCCGCGTCGAACAGCGTACCGACCTGGACAAGCTGGTCATCGATATCGAGACCAACGGCACCATCGATGCCGAGGAAGCCGTGCGCACCGCCGCCGACATCCTCAGCGACCAGCTGTCGGTGTTCGGTGACTTCACCCACCGCGACCGCGGTGCGGCCAAGCCGGCCAACAACGGCGTGGATCCGGTGCTGCTGCGCCCGATCGACGATCTGGAGCTGACCGTGCGTTCGGCCAACTGCCTGAAGGCTGAAAGCATCTACTACATCGGCGATCTGATCCAGAAGACCGAAGTGGAGCTGCTGAAGACCCCGAACCTGGGCAAGAAGTCGCTCACCGAGATCAAGGAAGTGCTGGCTCAGCGCGGCCTGTCGCTCGGCATGAAGCTGGAGAACTGGCCGCCGGCCGGCGTCGCCAGCCACGGCATGCTGGGCTGATATCGGTAATGCCTGAAGGCTCCACCGTTCGCGGTGGAGCCTTCAACGCAACACAACACGCCACGACGAACCGCAGGTTCGCGGGCAGGCCGTCCAGGACGGAGGGCCAGGACCAACCGCAGTCCGCGCAGCAACGCCAGGATGGCGACAACGATCCGCACAGCCTCATCATTAACCAAGGAATATCACCATGCGTCACCAGAAGTCTGGCCGTAAGTTCAGCCGCACCAGCGCCCACCGCGAAGCGATGTTCAAGAACATGGCCGCCTCGCTGTTCAAGCACGAGCTGATCAAGACCACCCTGCCGAAGGCCAAGGAACTGCGCCGCGTTGCCGAGCCGCTGATCACCCTGGCCAAGGTCGACTCCGTCGCCAACCGCCGTCTGGCCTTCGCCCGCCTGCGCGACAACGAAGCGGTGGGCAACCTGTTCACCATCCTGGGCCCGCGCTACGCGAACCGTCCGGGCGGCTACCTGCGCCTGCTGAAGTGCGGTTTCCGCGCCGGCGACAACGCGCCGATGGCCTACGTCGAGCTGGTCGACCGTCCGGTCGTGGCCGAGGAAGTGGCCGAGTAATCGGACCGCTCCAACGCGACACAGCGAAAGCCCGGCCTCTGCCGGGCTTTTGCGTTCTGGTAGCGCCGGGCCATGCCCGGCGTTTCCGTATCCGCTACGCTCGCCGGGCATGGCCCGGCGCTACCTGCGGCACAATGCGACCCGCACCGTTCCGACAGGCGTCACCTGTGGCGGTTCGAATGGCGCGCGCTCTCGGTTACGCTTGGCGCCCTGATCCATTCGAGCGTTGACGATGAATCCACTGCGCTGGCCCTTCCGCGCCCAGTTCTTCCTGGGCTTCCTGATCTGCGCGGGCCTGCTCGGCTACGCGATCTTCCTGCAGCTGAAGATGGGCCTGGAGCCGTGTCCGCTGTGCATCTTCCAGCGGCTGGCCTTCGCCGCGCTGGGCCTGCTGTTCCTGATCGGTGCGCTGCACGGGCCGTCCAACCGCCCGGGACGCGCGACCTACGGGATTCTCGCCTTCATTGCCGCCGCAGTAGGCGTCGGCATTGCCGCGCGCCACGTCTACGTGCAGATGCTGCCGCCGGAGATGGGCGCGACCTGCGGCCCGCCGCTGGGCTTCCTGCGCGAGACCATGGGGCCGCTGGAAGTGTTCCGCACGGTGCTCACCGGTACCGGCAACTGCGGCAACATCGACTGGACCTTCCTCGGCCTGACCATGCCGATGTGGTCGGGCGTGTGGTTCGTGCTGCTGGCGCTGTGGGCGCTGGTGGTGTCGCTGCGCAGGGTCAAGCGCTGAACGCAGGGTAGTGCCGGCCGCTGGCCGGCACACCGTGGGAATACCGGCCAGCGGCCGGCGCTACCTCAGAAATCCTGCTGCAGGCTCAGGTAAGCACCTCGGCGCGGTCCCCACTGCGGGGCGAAGACGCCGACACCGCCACCGTCGCGCAGCTGGTAGCTGCGATCCAGTGCGTTGATCACGGCCAGTTGGACGTGCAACGGATGGCCGCTGTCGGCATTGAAGTCGTGCCCGGCGCTGAGGTTCACCTGCAGGTACGACGGCAGCTCGCCGCCGTTGGGTACGCCCTCGATGTCCGAACGCAGGCCGCTGCCGAACACGTAGTTGGCACCGATCCGGTTGTGTCCGGCAAAGGCGTAGCTGAAGCCACCCGATGAGGTCAGTTTCTGGTCGTGGTCGAGGTGGATCCAGTGGTCGGCCACATAGGCCAGCGCGTCCGGATCTAGGTTGTACTGGCTGGTGATCACCTGGGTGCCGATGGCCTTGTTGTACGCCGCGTTGAAGTAGGCGCTGAACGGGCCGTTGCTGTAGTCGGCACTGAACTCCAGCCCACGGATGTGGCCACGGCGATAGTTGAACGTCGAGTAGATGTTGGCGGCGCCGAACTGGCCTTCGTCCTGCAGGCGCGCAACGCGGCGATCATAGGCGTCCAAGCCCAGGGTGAGGTGGTCGCCCACCTGCTGCGACACGCCGATGTCGTAGTAGTCGCTGCGTTCGGCCAGTGGCGTGTTGTTGCCGCCGCTGGGCTGCTGGTTGGTGGTGCCGTCGTATAGGGCGATATCGCTGCTGGCGATCAGCTCACTGGCCGGTGGCGTGAAGTAACGCGAATAGCCGGCATGCACGGTGGTGCTGTCGCTGGCATTCCAGACCACTCCCACGCGGGGGCTGAGCTGGCCCTCGGTGTGGCCAAAGGCCTTGTAGCGATCTCCGCGCAGGCCGTAGTTGACGGTCCAGTCGTCGCCGATCTTCCATTCATCCTGCACGTACAGCGCCAGCGTGCTGGCATGGAAGGCACTGCGGTCAGGTATCAGCAGCGGTGTGGTGCTGGACTGCTGGCCGGCGTCATCGACCGGAAACACCCAGCTGCTGTTGCTGGCCCGCGCATTCTCGTAGTTGCCGTACAGGCCATAGCGCAGCGTGTGGTCGTTGCCCAGTGGGGTGGAGAAATCGGCCTGCAGCGTGTTGGCGCGGTTGCTGCGTTGCACCTGCGAGGCGACGCCACTGAACACCAGGTCGCCGACGACATCCGGATGGAATGCCACATCGCTGTAGCGCTGCCCGGCCGAGAGCTGATATGCGGTGCTGCCCAACGTGCCCTGCAGCACCAGCATGCCGAAGCGGGTGGCCTCGCGCTGGGTTTCATCCAGCTGGCTGGAGTCGAAGGTGGTGGTATCGAGGTAACCGAACTGCGGCGTCTGCCCGGGGTTGACCGGGATCTGGAAGCGATTGTTGGCAAAGCCGGCGAACACGCTCAAGCGGGTGTTCTCGTTGACGAGGTAGGTAAGGTCAGCGAACGCTTTGCCCTGGTGGGTGTCGTCGTGCAGCGGCTTGCGCGAGGGGGTCGGGTTCTCCAGGCCAACCTCGTTCTGGTCGTAGTTGCCAGTCAGGAACCAGCTCCAGCGCCCCTGGTTGCCCCACCACGAGGCGTTGGGATTGATCTTGCCGAACGAGCCTGCGGTCAGCCCGGCGCTGCCGCCGTTGCCGAGCTCGGCGCCGCTGCGGGTGGTGATGTCGACCACTGCAGCGGTGCGCTCGCCGAACTGCGCCGGCAGCGCGCCATCCATCAGGCGGATGCTCTTGATGGTGCGTGCATCCAGCGTCTGGCCGAAGCCCGAGATCGATTCGGGCAGCAGCACGCCGTTGATGCGGTACTGCAGATTGGCGTGGTCGCCACGCACGTGCACGCCGCCGTAGGAATCCTGGACCACGCCGGGCGCCTGCAGCAGCACCTGGCTGAGCGGCGCGGAGGCGCCCAGCGGCTGCTTCTGGATGTCCTCGGCGGTGATCTGGTACTGGCTGCTGCCGATGTCCGGCGACAGCGTGTTGCGGGCCTGGTCGAGCTGGGCGTGGACGGTGACCGCGTCGAGGTCCTTCACGGGAGCGGCGGCATCGGCGGCCACGGCGAGGGAAGGCAGGCTGGCCAGGGTCAGGGCGAAGGTGATGCCGGTAGCAAGCAGGGAGGGCTTCATGGCGGATAGGCTGTGGAAGGGGCCATTGGGGATTGAGTGTTACTTCGTAACAGTGCGTGGCGAATCATGCGCCTGACCGGCTGGCCGTGGGCATGCCGCTTTTGGCCAATGGCGATGCCCTTTCCCCGGCGTTCAGTCATGTGCAGACGCCGTTCGGCCCTTTGCGACAGCGGTCGGCTCTGCGACCATGAACGTCCCCCACCTCCGGAAGCCTGCAATGAGCCTGTCCGCCGTTTCGCCTGTCCCCGATCCCGCCGCAGCCGCCACCGGCGCTGCCTGGTCGCCGGAGAGCTGGCGTGGCAAGACCGCGCTGCAGATGCCGACCTACCCGGACCCGGTGGCGCTGGACGCTGCCCTGCACGAGCTGAAGCGGCTGCCGCCGCTGGTCACCTCGTGGGAGATCCTGGCCCTGAAGCAGCAGTTGGCGGAGGCCCAGGAGGGCAAGCGCTTCCTGCTGCAGGGCGGCGACTGCGCCGAGAACTTCAGCGACTGCGAATCGGGCACCATCTCCAACCGCCTGAAGGTGCTGCTGCAGATGAGCCTGGTGCTGGTGCATGGGCTGCGCCAGCCGGTGATCCGCGTGGGTCGTTTCGCCGGCCAGTACGCCAAGCCGCGTTCGGCCGATACCGAGACGCGCGACGGTGTGACCCTGCCGAGCTACCGCGGCGATGTCATCAATGCCCCGGCCTTCACTGAAGCAGCGCGCCTGCCGGACCCGAAGCGGATGCTGCAGGCGCACGCGCATTCGGCGATGACGATGAACTTCGTACGGGCGCTGATCGATGGTGGTTTCGCCGACCTGCACCACCCCGAGTACTGGAACCTGGAATGGGTGAGCCATTCGCCGCTGGCCGCCGAGTACCAGAAGATGGTGGCCTCGATCGGCGATGCCGTGCATTTCATGGAGACGTTGGCCGGGGCCCGCGTGCACAACCTCAACCGCATCGACTTCTACACCTCGCATGAAGCGCTGCTGTTGCCGTACGAGCAGGCACTGACCCGCCAGGTGCCCCGCCAGCAGGGCTGGTTGAACCTGAGCACGCATTACCCGTGGATCGGCATGCGCACGGCTGCGCTGGATGGCGCGCACGTGGAATACCTGCGTGGCGTGCGCAATCCGATTGCGATCAAGGTGGGCCCGTCGGTGACGCCGGACCAGCTGCTGCGCCTGATCGATGTGCTCAACCCGCATGACGAGCCGGGCCGCCTGAGCTTCATCCACCGCATGGGTGCCGCGCAGATCGCCGAGAAACTGCCGCCGCTGCTGGACGCGGTAAAGCGTGATGGTCGCCGCGTGCTGTGGGTGTGCGATGCGATGCATGGCAATACCGAAAGCACCGCCAACGGTTTCAAGACACGTCGCTTCGACAACGTGCGTGGCGAGGTGGAGATGTCGTTCGACCTGCATGCGGCCGCCGGTACGCGCCTGGGCGGTGTGCATCTGGAACTGACCGGCGAGGACGTGACCGAGTGCATCGGCGGCGCGCGCGAACTGACCGAGCGCGACCTGGAGCGTGCGTATCGTTCAACGGTGGACCCGCGGTTGAACTACGAGCAGTCGCTGGAGATCGCGATGGCGATCGTACGCAAGCAGGAGCAAGTGCGGTAAGGGTTTTTCGGCAGGGCTTGCAGCCCTGCACCTGCTACGAGCCAGAGCAACGTCAACGTCAACGTCAAAAGCGGGCTATCCGTGGGTTGGCGGGACGGTGTCGGAGTGCGGGGACGCCACAAGTACGTCCTTGTAGGCTTGGCAGCCGCATCCATGCGGCTGACACCCCGCACTCCGACACCGCCCCACCTTCGACAGGTTCAGGTCGCTATTGGTGGGTGCCGACCGTTGGTCGGCACATCTGTCAGATGTCGAATGAATCATCCACGCATGGCGTGGATCTACTGGTAACTGCGGCGATTGGCATGCGCGGCTGTTGGTAGGTGTCGACCGTTGGTCGACACGATTTTTCTTTCAGATAGCAGTATTCAAAATGGGCTCCGACCCCGTGCCGACCAA
>NZ_JAPTFO010000071.1:0-20011 GCF_030985515.1 Stenotrophomonas sp. Sm10 | reverse complement strand
GGCCGGCATCACCGGGAACAGAGGGGTTGCCGGCCAGCGGCCGGCACTACCGATCGACGGCCAGCCAGGCCTGCACCGTGGCCGCGTCGAACGGCCAGTCCAGCTCGCGGTCATCGCGCTCGTCGCGGAGCACCGGCACCCGCGAGCCGTAGCGCGATTCCAGCGCCGGCTGGTCATCCAGGAACACCGATTCGAACTCCGGCGCCCGCGCCTTGGCCAGTTCGGCCAGGGCCATGTCGCACAGGTGGCAATCGTCACGCTGGAACAGAGTCAACACCGGTTTTGCTCCCTCTGCCGAAATGCTGCGCCGCAGCCATGGAAGTGCGGCGTGAGCCGCTAGAATAGCGGTCTCTTCCGGTACCCGCAGTACGGCATCCATGGCTGTCAGCACGTTCGACGTTTTCAAGATCGGCATTGGCCCGAGTTCCTCGCACACCGTCGGGCCGATGAAGGCCGCCGAGCGATTCATCCATCGCTGGCTGCTCGATCCGGGCCGCCTGCCCGAGGTCGCGCGCATCCGCGCCGATGTCTATGGCTCGCTGGCGCTGACCGGCCGCGGCCACGGCACCGACAAGGCGATCCTGCTCGGCCTGGAAGGCCAGCGCCCGAACCTGATCGACCCGGACATCATTCCGGCTACGCTCGAGCGCATCCGCAGCAGCAAGCGCATCCAGCTGATGGGCCAGCACGAGATCGCTTTCGACGAGAAGCGCGACCTGGGCATGAACAAGCGCCAGAAGCTGCCGTACCACACCAACGGCATGCGCTTCACCGCCTACAACGCCGAGGACGAAGTAATCGCTACCCGCGATTACTACTCCGTCGGCGGCGGCTTCGTGGTCAACCAGGACGACGCGGCCGACGACCGGATCGTGCCCGATGAGACCCCGTTGCCCTACCCGTTCAAGAGCGGCGACGAGCTGCTGGCGCAGACCGCACGCAGCGGCCTGAGCATTGCCCAGCTGATGTTCGAGAACGAGAAGTGCTGGCGCAGCGAAGACGAGATTCGTGCCCAGCTGCGCGAGATCTGGAGCGCAATGCAGTCTTGCGTGGCGCGCGGTATCCGCGAGGAAGGCGTGCTGCCGGGTGGCCTGAAGGTGGGCCGTCGTGCGCCGGCGCTGTACCGCGAGCTGTCGTCGAAGCCGGAAGCGGCAATGCGCGACCCGCTGACCACGCTGGACTGGGTCAATCTGTACGCACTGGCGGTGAACGAAGAAAATGCCGCCGGTGGCCGTGTGGTAACCGCGCCGACCAACGGTGCCGCCGGCGTGCTGCCGGCGGTGCTGCATTACTTCGACCGTTTCTGCCCCGGCGCCAATGAGCAGCGCGTATTCGACTTCCTGCTGACCTCGGCAGCGATCGGCATCCTGTACAAGGAAAACGCCTCGATCTCGGGCGCCGAAGTGGGTTGCCAGGGCGAAGTGGGCGTGGCCTGCTCGATGGCCGCCGGTGGCCTGGTCGCGGCACTGGGTGGCAATCCCAGCCAGATCGAGAATGCCGCGGAAATCGGCATGGAGCACAACCTCGGCCTGACCTGCGACCCGATTGGCGGCCTGGTGCAGATCCCCTGCATCGAACGCAACGCGATGGGTGCGGTGAAGGCGATCAATGCCTCGCGCATGGCGATGCGCGGCGACGGCAAGCACAAGGTGTCGCTGGACAAGGTGATCAAGACCATGCGCGATACCGGCCGCGACATGCAGGACAAGTACAAGGAAACCAGCCGCGGTGGCCTGGCGGTGAACGTCATCGAGTGTTGAGGTCGACCGGGCCCGGCGCGCAGGCGCCGGGCCGCAGGTAGAGCCGACTGTCAGTCGACTATCGCGCGCAGCGCGGGATGTTCGCGGTCTGATCGAAGAGCAGTCGACTGACAGTCGACTCTACCCCGTTGTCCCTGGCCGGTCGGACGACACCATCACTGCGTTGCGGTTAGGCTCGGGGCTCCCCTGCCCAGGACTGCCCCATGCGCGTGATCGCTACCGCCCTGCTTGCCTGCCTTCCGCTGTCCGCCCTCGCCGCGCCCAGCTATGGGCCGCGCCTGGAGGGCTTCGACTACGGCTATCCAGTGAAGACCTTCGCGCTGGAATCGCAGCGGCAGCCGCTGGAGATGGCCTACCTGGACATCGCGCCGAAGAAGGCGCCCATCGGCGTGGTGGTGCTGCTGCATGGCAAGAATTTCTGCGCGGCCACCTGGAAGGAATCGATCAAGCCCCTGGTTGCCGCCGGCTACCGGGTGATCGCCCCGGACCAAGTGGGTTTCTGCAAATCCAGCAAGCCCGAGCGCTACCAGTACAGCTTCGCGCAGCTGGCCGCCAACACCCATGCGTTGCTGCAGCAACTGCAGCTGGGTGATGTGCCGGTGCACCTGGTCGGTCATTCGATGGGTGGCATGCTGGCAGTGCGCTACGCGCAGATGTTCCCACAGGACCTGCGCAGCCTGGCACTGGTCAACCCGATCGGGCTGGAGGACTGGAAGGCGCTGGGCGTGCCGTGGCGCAGCGTGGACGCGTGGTACGCCGGCGAAATGAACATCAGCTATGACAGCATCCGCCGCTACCAGCTGGACGTGTACTACGACGGCAAATGGAAGCCGGCCTACGAGCCGTGGGCGCGGATGCAGTCAGGCATGTATGAAGGGCCGGGCAAGCAGGCCGTTGCATGGAGCCAGGCCCTGGCCTCGGACATGGTGTTCAACCAGCCGGTGGTGTACGAGCTGAAGAACCTGCAGGTACCCACCACGTTGTTCATCGGCCAGAAGGACCGTACCGCGATCGGCCGTGACCTGGCGCCGCCGACGGTGAAGGCGACGCTGGGCAACTATCCGGCACTCGGCAGAGCGGCAGCCGCGGCGATTCCGGGCGCGACGCTGATCGAGTTCGCCGAACTGGGCCATTCGCCACAGGTGCAGGACCCGAAGCAGTTCAACAGCGCGCTGTTGAAGGCGTTGAAGTCGCGCTGACCGGCAAGCGTGCCCCTGTAGAGCCGAGCCCACGCTCGGCTCATGCGGCAAGATGGGGATTCTGCCAGGAGCAGCGGGGCGTGGGCTCGGCTACAGGAGCGGTGCGATCAGCCGACGATCCGCAACACATCATCCAGCAGCGCGGCCGCAGTCACTTCCGCACCCGCGCCCGGCCCCTGGATCAACAGCGGCTGCAGGCGATAGCGATCACTATGGATGGCGACGCGGTTGTCGGTGCCCGCGCCCTGCGCCAAGGGATGGTCGGCCGGAAGCTCACGCAGGCCCACCTGTGCACCCTCGGCATCAACGCGGCCAACGAAACGCAGCACACGACCATTGTCGCGCGCCTGCTGCCAGCGCGCCTGCAACGGCGCATCCAGCTGATCGAGCGCCGCCACCGCATCCTCCAGCGGCAGCGCTGCCAGCGCTTCAGGCACCAGTGAATCCACCTCTACCTGCGACGCATCCAGCGCCAGCCCGCTGCTGCGGGCCAGGATCAGCAGCTTGCGCCGCACGTCCTCGCCGGACAGGTCAAGTCGCGGATCCGGCTCGGTGTAGCCGGCCGCCAGCGCCTCGCGCACCGCCGCCGAGAACGGCGACTTGCCGTCATAGCGATGGAACAGCCACGCCAGCGAACCGGACAGCACGCCCTCGATGGCATGGATGTGATCACCACCGGCCAGCAGCGCACGCAGGCTGCTCAACAGCGGCAGGCCGGCGCCGACGGTAGCGCTGTCGCCGTAGCGCGCACCCGTGTCTGCGCAACGCTCGGCAATGGCCTGCGCGCGTGCCAGCTGCGCACCACGCCCCAGCTTGTTGGCGGTGACCACGTGCACGCCGCGCGCCAGCCACTGTACGTGGCGCGCGGCTACGTCTTCGCTGGCGGTGGCGTCGACCACCACGTCGCCACGCTCCAGTCCTTCGGCACTCGCCCACGGTGGCGAACTCTGGCCATCGCGCGGTGCACGCCGTGCCAGTTCCAGCGGCACCGCCAGGTCACGATCGATCTCCAACGCAGTGCGTGAATTGGCCAGCCACTGCACGCTGGGCAGTTCCAGCCCACGTGCCTGCAACGCCTGGTAGCGCTGTACGAAGGCCGAGCCGACCGTGCCGGTGCCAAGCAGCGCCAGTCGTCCCACGCCCAGAGCAGGAATCTCTGCGGCGAGCGCGCTCATGCATCCACCGCCTGTTTGCGGCGCGCAGCCGCATCAATCACCGCTTCGGCACGCTGCAGAGCGGCGCCGAGATCGGCCAACAGGTCACGCTCGGCCTCGATGCCGACCGACAGGCGCAGCAGGCCTTCGCTGATGCCGGCAGCGGCTCGCGCTTCGGCGCTCATCGCGGCGTGGGTCATGGTGGCCGGATGCGCGATCAGGCTTTCGACGCCGCCCAGTGATTCGGCCAGCGTGAAACAGCGCAGGCCATCGACGAATGCACGCACTGCGGCATGCGGATCGTCGCCTTCGCAGTCGGCCAGTTCGAACGAGAGCATCGCACCGAAACCACTCTGCTGGCGCGTGGCGATGCTGTGGCCTGGGTGATCGGCCAGCCCCGGGTAATAGACGCGGCCGACCGCCGGATGCTGGTCCAGCAGGGCAACGATCGACGCGGTGTTTTCCTGGTGCACGCGCAGGCGCGCATCCAGCGTGCGCAGGCCGCGCAGGGTCAGGAAGGCATCGAACGGTGAACCCGTCAGGCCCAGCGCGTTGCCCCACCACACCAGCTGCTCGTGCAGTGCCGGATCACGCGCGACCACTGCCCCGCCCACCACATCGCTGTGGCCGTTGATGTACTTCGTGGTGGAGTGCAGCACCAGGTCCGCACCGAACGACAGCGGTTGCTGCAGCGCTGGCGACAGGAACGTGTTGTCGACCACCACGAGTGCGCCGGCCTTGTGCGCGGCATCGATGACGAAGCGCAGGTCGGTGATGCGCAGCAGCGGGTTGGACGGCGTTTCGACCAGCACCAGCTTCGGCTGGGTGGCCAACGCCTGCGCCAGTGCACGCGGATCGGTCAGGTCGGCGGTGACCAGTTCAAAGTGGCCCTTCCTGGCCAGCGCATTGAACAGGCGCCAGCTGCCGCCGTACGCATCGTGCGGCACCACCAGGGTATCGCCCGGCTGCAGCAGTGCGTTCAGCACCAGGTTGATCGCGCCCATGCCGGTCGCCGTGATGACGCCACCGGCGCCGCCCTCCAGTTCCGCCAGCGCCTCGCCCAACAGGTCGCGGGTCGGGTTGCCACTGCGCGTGTAGTCGTACTGGCGCTTGTTGCCGAAACCTTCAAAGCTGAAGTTCGACGACAGCACGATCGGCGGCGTGACCGCGCCATGCGCAGTGTCCCGATCGATGCCGGCACGGACAGCGGCAGTGGTGCGGCTACAGGACGGCTCGTTGGCGTGCAGGCTCATGCGGACTCTCCAGAAGTACGGAAGGCGGTGGCGAGGATCGCGTCAATGCGATCGGTTTCTTTGAGGAAGGCGTCGTGGCCATAGGGCGAGCGCAGAACGCGCAGGCTGCCGCGCGGGCCCAGCCCTTCGACCAGGCCGACCAGGTCGGCCAGCGGCACCAGGCGGTCGCCCTCCACGGCCACCACCACGGTCGGCGGCAGGATCGCGGCCGGGTCGACGCGGTGCAGATCGATCGATTCGGACAGGCGCAGGTAAGCGGTCACCGGCGTGCGCGCGACGTACTGCGCGCCGGCCGCGTCGAGATAGTCTTCGGCAGCCACGCGCACGCGGCCATTGATCACTTCCGGTGCGGCATCGAAGCGCTCGCCGAATTCTTCCGGGGTACGGTAGCTGAGCATGGCAAACTGCCGCGCCAGGGCCAGGCCGTGGTCTTCGCCGCACTGCAGCTGGCCCAGCGCGACCGCGCGACGCTGCAATGCGCGCCAGGCGGCGGCATAAGGGTGCGGACGATGCGCACCGCTGGCCAGCACCAACTGGCGCACGCGGGCACGATGCCGGATCGCGAACTGCTGGCCGACCAGCGCGCCATACGAATAGCCGACGAAGGCTTTGAGCGCGCGAATGCCGAGATGATCCAGCACCAGCGCCAATGCGTCGGCCTGATCGGCGGTATCGATCGGCACGTCCAGCGCACCGTCGGCACCGACGAAATCGACGGCCAGCACGCGCAGCAGCTGCGGATCCAGCGCGCGCCCGCTGCCGACCAGGCCTTCGGCCCAGCCCTTCTCGCTGAACTGTGCATTGGACGCCACGTGGCAATGGGCGGAAATGCCACCGGCCAGTACCACCACCGGCGCATTGGCCGGGCCGACCCATTCATAGCGCAGGCGCACCGGACTGGGACCTGCGTGACGCATCGACAGCACTGCGGCGAACTCGCCGCGCTCGGCATGCACGCGGTCTGCGACCGGCACGCTGACGGGGACAAAGGGTTCGGGGCGAATGGCGGTGCTGGCGGCGAAGCTCATGGCGGGATCCGGTTGGGGAATCGGCCATCGAGCCTTCGCGGGGCCCGCGTTCGAGATGCACGTGCGGTGCATGGTTCGAACCATCTTTCGGTGGACGCCACGGTCCCCGCAGGATTTGGCACCTACGCAGACGCTTGCGCGCCTGCGGGCTGCCCCGGCTTCAAAGGGCCTGTCCCTCTGCCGGTCTCGATGGTGGAGTCACGATGCCAGCCCTTTCCGGCACTGTCAATCCCTTCATGCGGATAAAGCGATAGATATTTCCAGGGTCACTCTGCGAGGGCCGTCCCGGTCGCCCCGTTCAGGATCGGGTACAGTCCCGGCGGTCCTCTCGCTGGAAACCCCGATGCCGCGCCTGCCCCTGTCCTGCCTGCTGTTGCCTCTGCTGGCGAGCGCGACCGTACACGCCGGCGACTGGCGCCAGGGCTGGGGACTGGCTCCCCCTTCCGCCCGTGCCACCCGCGCAGGCAGTGCCGAGGGCGCCGCCCCCATGGCCCAGTTGCGCCTGCAGCCGGTCGGTACGCAATGGCAGGCGCGGATCGACAACGGGCTGGCAGGGCCGCTGCAGATCCAGCTGCGCGCCGCCCCCGGACACCCGGTCGAAGGCCTCCCGGTCGAGTCGCTGATCCAGGGCGACAGCAGCCTGGTGGTCGGCCACCTGCCCGCCCCGATCGATGGCCGCATGCTGGATCTGCGACTGCAGTCGGTGCCGGGCAACCCGGCCGCACAGGCCGAAGATGTCGCCTATCGCCTGCCGTTCGATGCGGCCCGCCTGCGTGTGGACCAAGCGCCGCAGGGGCGATTCAGCCATGACGACGAGGAGAACCGCGACGCGGTCGACTTCGCACTGCCGGAGGGCACCCTGGTGCTGGCCGCGCGCGAGGGCACGGTGATGCAGATCCAGGATGGCTTCCGTGGCAATGGCCAGGACCGCGTGCGCGATGGTGCCCGTGCCAATTTCATCCGCGTGCTGCACAGCGACGGCAGCATGGCCCTGTACGGCCACCTCCAGGACGGCGGCATGCGCGTGCGCCGCGGCCAGGCGGTGGGAGCCGGGCAACCGATCGGCCTGTCCGGCAACAGCGGCTACAGCACTGCGCCGCACCTGCACTTCGTGGTGCAGGTCAACCGCGGCATGGGCCTGCGCTCGGTGCCGGTGCGCATCTTCGCCGGGCAGGGACAGCTGCAGTTCGCCCGCCAGGGCGAAGCAGACGGCGGTACCGGGCGCTGACCGGCCCCGGCCGGTATAATCGGGCGCTTATCTCTTTGAATAGCGCCCCGGGCGGGCGCCACTGCCATGTCCGAAGTCGCCAACGAAGCGTCGCGTCGCCGCACCTTCGCCATCATTTCCCACCCTGACGCCGGCAAGACCACGCTGACCGAAAAGCTGCTGCTGTTCGGAGGCGCGATCCAGATGGCCGGTTCGGTCAAGGGCCGCAAGGCCGCCCGCCACGCCACCTCCGACTGGATGGCACTGGAAAAGGAGCGCGGCATCTCGGTCACCTCCTCGGTGATGCAGTTCCCGTACGAAGGCAAGATCGTCAACCTGCTCGACACCCCCGGCCACGCCGACTTCGGCGAGGACACCTACCGCGTGCTGACTGCGGTGGACTCGGCGCTGATGGTGATCGACGTGGCCAAGGGCGTGGAAGAGCGCACCATCAAGCTGATGGAAGTCTGCCGACTGCGCGACACCCCGATCATGACCTTCATCAACAAGCTCGACCGCGAGGGCAAGGACCCGATCGAGCTGCTGGATGAAGTGGAAACCGTGCTGGGCATCCAGTGCGCCCCGGTCACCTGGCCCATCGGCATGGGCCAGCGCCTGAAGGGCGTGGTGCACCTGCTGACCGGCGAAGTGCACCTGTATGAGCCGGGCCGCAACTTCACCCGCCAGGATTCCACCATCTTCCCGTCCATCGATGCCCCCGGCCTGGCCGAGAAGATCGGTGCACAGATGCTGGCCGACCTGCGCGACGAGCTGGAACTGGTGCAGGGCGCCAGCCACCCGTTCGACCTGGACGCCTACCGCGCCGGCAAGCAGACCCCGGTGTTCTTCGGCTCGGGCGTGAACAACTTCGGCGTGCAGCCACTGCTGGACTTCTTCGTCGAGCACGCGCCATCGCCGCAGGCGCGCTCCACCACCGGCCGCCAGATCGCACCGGAAGAGAACAAGCTGACCGGCTTTGTGTTCAAGATCCAGGCCAACATGGACCCGCAGCACCGTGACCGCGTGGCCTTCATGCGGGTCTGCTCGGGCCGTTTCAGCGCCGGCATGAAGACCTTCCACGTGCGCACCGGCAAGGAAATGAAGCTGGCCAACGCGTTGACCTTCATGGCCAGCGATCGCGAGATCGCGGCCGAGGCGTGGCCGGGCGATGTGATCGGCATCCACAACCACGGCACCATCTCCATCGGCGATACCTTCACCGAAGGCGAAGCGGTCACCTTCACCGGCATTCCCAACTTCGCCCCGGAACTGTTCCGTCGCGCACGCCTGCGCGATCCGCTCAAGCTCAAGCAGCTGCAGAAGGGCCTGGCCCAGCTGTCCGAGGAAGGCGCAACCCAGTTCTTCCGCCCCCTCACCAGCAACGACCTGATCCTGGGTGCGGTGGGTGTGCTGCAGTTCGACGTGGCCGCCTACCGCCTGAAGGACGAGTACGGCGTGGAAGCCACCTTCGAGCCGGTCAGTGTGACCACCGCGCGCTGGGTCCACTGCAGCAACGAGAAGAAGCTGGAAGAATTCCGCGAGAAGAACGCGCTGAACCTGGCCCTGGATGCGGCCGGGCACCTGGTCTACCTGGCGCCGACCCGGGTCAACCTGCAGCTGGCGCAGGAACGCTCGCCGGACGTGCGCTTCTCGGCCACCCGCGAAGCGGCGCATACCGTTTCGGTGGGCTGATGCCACGGAGGCGGATCCGCGCCTGGTAGATCCACGCCATGCGTGGATAGGCGCGGATTCATCCCCCATACGGTGACGGGCGTGCACATGGCGGCCATCGCGGCGATGATAGGGGGACGCGGGTCCCCCTCCCCGCGAACAACGCCCATGCCCATGTCCACGACGTCCATTGCTTCGATCCGTGAAGAAGTCGCCAGCGCCCTGACCCATGGCCTGGGCGCGGTATTCGCCCTGGCCGCCAGTGCGGTGTTGATCACCCTGGCTGCGATCTACGGCGACGGCTGGCAGCTGGCCAGCGCGATCGTATTCGGTATCGCGCTGCTGCTTCTGTACACCGCCTCCACCCTGTATCACGCCATCCAGCATCCGGTCGCCAAGGGCCGGCTGAAGGTGTTCGACCACTGCGCGATCTACGTGCTGATCGCGGGCACCTATACCCCGTTCACCCTGATCGGCCTGCGCGGTCCGTGGGGCTGGGGCCTGTTCACTGCGATCTGGGCGCTGGCGCTGGCGGGTGTGGTGTTCAAGCTGTTCTACACCGGCCGCTTCAAGGTGCTCTCCACGGTGATCTACATCGCCATGGGCTGGCTGGTGATCGTGGCGATCAAGCCGATGTGGGCCTCGATCGACGGTGGCACCCTCGCCTGGCTGTTTGCCGGCGGCCTGTCGTACACGCTGGGCACCTATTTCTACCACCGTGAATCGATCCCGTACTCGCATGCGATCTGGCACCTGTTCGTGATCGGCGGCAGTGTCTGCCACTTTGTCGCGGTCACCATGCAGGTGTTGTAAACGACCGCTCGAACGCAGCGCGTGCACGCCATGCACATGGACGCTTCGCGCCCTGTCCACGAAGAGGGGGCAACCATGGCAGCGTGAATGCTGCCGCCTCCCCTGCTGCAAAGCGCACGCACCGCTGGCGCCTCCGCCGTCCCGGCCCACGTGGCCGGCGCTGGCTGACGATCCTGGTCTTCATGCTGGCGGCAATACTGGTGCTGTTCGCGTTGTGGGACTGGAACTGGTTCAAGGGGCCCTTGGAGCGTGCGGTGCAGGCACGCACCGGCCGCGCACTGCACATCGGGAACCTGGATGTCGACCTCGGCCGCACCAGCACGATCCGCGCCGATGCGATCACCTTCGCCAATGCCAGCTGGGCAAAACAGCCCGCCATGGCCACGGCGGACCGCGTCGAGATCGATGTGCGGGTGTGGCCCCTGCTGCGCGGCAGCGTGCAGCTGCCCGAAGTACGCCTGACCCGGCCGGATGTGCTGCTGGAAACCGCACCGCGCAAGGGAGACCCGGGCAACTGGGATTTCCTCGGCGGCAGCACCGGCGGGGCAAGCCCCCAACTCAAGCGGCTGCGCATCGACGACGGTCGCCTGCAGTTCCTCGACACGCTGGGCCGCACCGACATCCTCGTGGACGTGCGCAGCGGCCAACCGAAGCAGGCCGACACTGCGCCACCGCTGCTGGTGCAGGGTAAAGGCCGCTGGCAGGGCAATCCGTTCACGCTGCGCGGCGGCACTGAATCCCCCCTGGAACTGACCGACAGCGACCACCCGTTCCGCATCCATCTCGATGGCCGGGCCGGCGCCACTCACGCAGTCGCCAGTGGCACGCTGACCAACCCCTTCCAGCTGCGCGTGTTCGACCTGCAGTTCGCGCTCAGCGGCCAGGACCTGGCCGATCTCTACCCTCTGCTCGGCATCGCCATCCCGCCCTCACCGCCCTATGCGTTGAACGGACGCCTCAAACGCGACCACGACGTCTGGCGTTACGACAGCTTCACTGGCAAGGTCGGCGACAGCGACCTGGGAGGCAACCTGCAGTTCGAGGTGGGACGCGATCGTCCACGGCTGACCGCCACGCTGCAATCCAGGCGCCTGGACTTTGATGACCTTGCCGGCTTCGTCGGCGCCCCGCCAAAAACCGGCGGCGGCGAAACGGCCAACGCAGAGCAGAAGGCCGAGGCCGCACGGATTGCCGCCCGTGCACGGGTGCTGCCCGACACGCCCTACAACCTGGGCAAGCTGCGCGCCATGGATGCCGACGTGCGCTGGAAGGCCCACCGCATCAACGCCCCTTCGTTGCCGCTGGACGACATGGATGCGCACCTGTTGCTGGATGACGGCGTGCTGCGGTTGGACCCGCTGAACTTCGGCGTCGCCGGCGGCGACATCCGCAGCACGATCCGCATGGACGCGCGTCGTCCGCAGATCAGCACCGCGCTGAAGGCCAGCGTGCGCGGCGTGCAGCTGGGCCAGTTGTTCCCTGACGCCAAGCTGGCTGAACAGGCCAAGGGTGGCATCGGCGGCGAGGTGGACCTGAGCGGCCACGGCAACTCGGTCGCCGCAATGCTCGGCAGCAGCAGTGGCAAGGTCGGCCTGGCGATGGGCCGCGGCCATGTCGGCAACCTGGTAATGGAACTGGCGGGGCTGGACATCACCGAATCGCTGAAATTCCTGGTGACCGGCGACAAGCAGATCCCCCTGCGCTGCGCCTTCGCCGACTTCGGCGTGCGCGACGGCCTGATGACCAGCCAGGCGATGGCGGTGGACACCACCGACACGATCCTCATCGGCGAAGGCACGGTGAGCCTGCGCGACGAGACCCTGGACCTGCTGCTGAAGCCACGCCCGAAGGACAGGAGCATTCTGGTACTGCGTTCTCCGCTGCACATCAGTGGCACCTTCAAGGACCCGTCATTCCGGCCCGACTTCAAGGCGTTGGGTATTCGTGGCGCCGTGGCCCTGGCGCTGGGCAGCATCGCGCCGCCGGCGGCGTTGCTGGCGACGATCGAACTGGGGCCGGGGAAGGATGCCGACTGCGGCGGGCAGTATGCGAAGTAGGTTTACAGCGTTGTTCGCGGCGCCTGCATTGATCGCGGCTTGAGGGGGACGGGTGACGCAGGCAGGACACGCCGCAAGTACGTCCCTGTAGGCTCGATGGCGCCATCCATGGCGCCAACGGTCCTGCCTGCGTCACCCGTCCCCCTCCCGACAGTTTCCTGCGCGCGCGGAACGAGAGCGGAAATTCAAAGTCAAAAGAAAAAAGCAAAGTCAAAAGCTGTTGCCAACCAAGGTTGGCACCTACAAAAGGCGAGGCACCGCGCATGTACGCACCGCGCTCGCAGAAATGTGTCCAGAGGCGGAGGGCATGGGCGTGCAGGACCGTTGGCGCCATGGATGGCGCCATCGAGCCCCCATGGATGGGTTCACGGCGTGTCCTGCACGCCCATGCCCTCCGCCTCCCCGCAGGACAGGAAGGCGCTGCTCTCAGCTCTGGCTCTGGCTTCAAAAAGCGGGCCTGCGGCCCGCCAGCGACACCCTCACCCGGCGACGATGTACTGCTGCAGCTGGTCCAGCTCGCGCCGCTGCGCATCGATCACCGACTTCACCAGGTCGCCGATCGAGATCACCCCCAGCACCTGCGCGCTTTCCACCACCGGCAGGTGGCGGATGCGGTAGTCGGTCACCAGCTGCAGGCAATGCTCCACCTGCTCGCCCGGCGAGACCGTCACCACCTGTGCGGTCATGATCTCGGCCACCGCCGTATCTCGTGAGGAACGATCACGCAGCACGATCTTGCGCGCGTAATCGCGCTCGGAAAGAATGCCGACCAGCCGCGGCCCCTCCATCACCAGCACCGCACCAATACCCTTTTCCGCCATCAGCCGGATCGCATCGATCACCGCCGCCTCCGGCGCGACCGCATGCACTTCAGGAGACTTGCCGTCCAACAGTTGCCGTACCGTGGTCATCTGCCTGCCCTCCAAGGGTGGGTTGCAGGGCAGAGTCTGCCACGGCGGATGCTAGCCACGTGTCAACCAGGTACAACGGCCGCTGCTTTGACTCTTCGTACAGCCGCCCCAGGTACTCACCGATCAGGCCCAGCGCGATCAGCTGCACCCCGCCCAGGAAAAGGATCACCGCCATCATCGTCGGCCAGCCCGCCACCCGGTCGCCATACAGCGCCGCCTTGATGATCACCCACACACCGAATACGAAGGCCACCGCCGCCGTTACCAGCCCCAGGTAGGTCGCCACCCGCAACGGCACGGTGGAGAAGCCGGTAATGCCCTCCAGCGCGAAGTTCCACAGCCGCCACAGGCTGAACTTGCTGGTGCCGGCCACGCGCGCATGGCGGTGATAGGGGACCGCGATCCGCTTGAAACCCACCCAACTGAAGAGCCCCTTCATGAAGCGGTGGCGCTCACGCATCTCGCGCAGCGCGCTCAGCGCACGCGGCGACAGCAGGCGGAAATCACCGGTATCGGCCGGGATCGGCGTGCGTGACAGACGACCGATCACCCGGTAGAACATCGCCGCCGTGGCGCGCTTGATCCAGGCCTCGCCGTCGCGGGCCATGCGCGTGCCATACACGTTGTCATGGCCCTCACGCCAGCGCGCGACGAACTGCGGCACCAGTTCCGGCGGATCCTGGCCGTCGGCGTCGAGGATCATCGCCGCGCCTTCGCGCACCAGGTCCAGCCCGGCGGTCAGCGCCGCTTCCTTGCCGAAATTGCGCGACAGCTTCAGTGCGGAAACCCGTGCATCGGACTGGGCCAGGCGGGCGATCACCTCCCACGTGCCGTCATGGCTGCCGTCGTCCACGTACAGGATGTGGCCGTCGATGTCGGGCAGCGCGTCGAGCACCGCGCACAACCGCGGATGCAGCAACGGCAATGCCAGGGCCTCGTTGTAGGCGGCGATGACGAAAGTAAGCCGTTCGCGGGTCATGCCCGGATTGTACGTTGCCGCCGCCCGCAGATCAGGCAGCGCGCGCTCACTCTTCCGAAAGGTACGCGGCCCCACCCAGCTGCCGTGCCTGGCGCTGGATCCAGGCCGCACGCCGCTGCACGTACGGCCCTGGCTTTGCCGCGTTGTAGCGCCGCGGCGCCGGCAACACCGCCGCCAGCCGCGCGCTCTCGGCCGGGCTCAACCGCGCCGCATCCTTGCCCCAGAATGTCTGTGCCGCTGCCTGCGCTCCGTACACGCCATCACCGAACTCGGCGATGTTGGCGTACATCTCCAGGATGCGCTCCTTTGGCCACAGCGCTTCGATCAGCACGGTGTACCAGACCTCCAGCCCCTTGCGGATCCAGCTGCGGCCCTGCCAGAGGAACAGGTTCTTGGCCACCTGCTGGCTGATCGTGCTGGCGCCACGCAGTCGCCCGCCCTTGGCATTGTGGTCGCGGGCCTTCTCGATGGCCTGCAGGTCGAAGCCATTGTGGACGGGGAAGCGCTGGTCTTCGGCCGCCACCAGCGAGATCGGCAGGCTCGGCGCCATCTGGTCCAGGTCGCGCCACTGGTAATGCAGGCGATAGGACCAATCGGCCTCGCCCAGCGCCTCGCCATAGCGCCACAGCATGACCGTGGATACCGGCGGGTCGATGAACCGCAGCACCAGCACCTGCAGGCAGCTGAAGGCCGCCAGCAACACCGGCAGCCACAGCAGCCGTTTCCAGCGCCAGCGCCTGCGGCGCGGGAGGTCCGCGGCCGCCTCCACCTTGTGCTGCTCTCCCCCTGCCCCCATTACTGGTGCATCCTTCTTCTATCTGGTTGTCGGCGCATTATCCGGCAACCGCCCCCGTTTACGCGCGATGTGAGCCGATGACCGCCAACCCCGATTCCCTGATCCGCTTCCTGCTGCCCGACGCTGGCGTCCGTGGCGTCCACGTGCGCCTGCAGGCCACCTGGCAGGAAATCCTGTCCCACGCCGCGTACCCGGACACCGCTGCCGAACTGCTCGGCGAGGCCTGTGTTGCCTCGGCGCTGTTCACTGGCCATACCAAGATCGATGGGCGCCTGTCGATCCAGCTGCGTAGCAGCACCGCCCTGCGCACCCTGTTCGCCGAATGCACCGCCGCCGGTACCCTGCGCGGCATCGCCCAGCTCAGCGAGGGGGCCGATGCGCCGCGCGACCTGTCCAGCCTGGGTGATGACGCCCTTCTCGCGATCACCATCGAAAACCCGGGCCTGGACCCGCGCGAGCCGCAGCGCTACCAGAGCCTGGTCGCACTGACCGCACCGGAGCTGGACGAGGCCTTCGAGGACT
Organism: Stenotrophomonas sp. Sm10; assembly: GCF_030985515.1. Lineage (NCBI taxonomy): Bacteria > Pseudomonadati > Pseudomonadota > Gammaproteobacteria > Lysobacterales > Lysobacteraceae > Stenotrophomonas > Stenotrophomonas sp. Sm10. The sequence continues at coordinate 4,661 of NZ_JAPTFO010000071.1, read as the reverse complement.
ACTTCCGCCAGTCCGAGCAGCTGCCGACGCGCCTGCTGCTGGCCGCCGACCGCAATGGCGCCGCCGGCCTGCTGCTGCAGAAGCTGCCAGGCGATGAGGGTGACGAGGACGGCTGGGCGCGTGCCAGCGCCCTGTTCGAGACCCTGGGCAAGGCCGAACTGCTGGCCACCCCGGCCGAGCAGCTGCTGCACCGCCTGTTCCACGAGGAGAAGCCGGAACTGATGGGCGACAAGCCGCTGTCCTTCGCCTGCTCCTGTTCCCGCGAGCGGGTCGCATCGATGCTGCAGTCGCTGGGCGAGGACGAGGCACGTGCCGCGGCCGCGGACACCGGCGCCGTCGAGGTCCGTTGCGAATTCTGCGGGCGGGAGTATCACTTTCCTTTGACGGAGTTCGGCATACTGTTCCACGGTGCCGAGGGGACTGTACCGGCGCCCGAACGGCTTCAGTGAACAGCTTGTCTTGCATCTGGGGGGATCAAGGCTTGTTAAGAATTCATAAACACCCTACGATCAAGTTCCCGTCTCTACGGGAACTTCCGTTGTCCGTCCTTGTCTGAACTGGTCCGATGCGTACCTTCCTGCGTCTACCGCTGGCCCTGCTGATCGCCCTTGGCGCGATCACGGGCGCGCACGCGCAGAGCAAGGACACCCGGACCGTGCTGCCGGTATGGAACAAGGGCAGCGGCAAGGTCGAGGCATTGCTGTACCTGGAGCCCACCGGTGAACAGGCTGCCGGCGCCCGCTGGCACTTCGGCCGCAACTCGCTGGATGCGGCCTTCGGCCTGTCGTCCGGCGATTCGCTGGGCCTGCTCTGCAACAGCAGCAGCGGGACCAGCATGAGCGGCCTGGCCAGTCACTGCATGCTGGCCAGCCTGGGTGACGATGACGACCTCAACAGCCGCCGCTTCACCGGGACTGCCGCGCTGAACCGCGGCAGCGGCCGCCTCGGCATCACCGCGGGCGCGGGCCGTGAAACCCTGCCGGCGTGGCTGTCCGGCCCGAACAAGACACCCTCGCTGCGCGCCGAGCAGAACGATCTGACCGTGTTCGCGCAGAAGAACATCGGTCGCGAGGGTTTTGTCTCGATTGCCGGTACCTACGCCAAGGCGCGGCTGGTACCGTTGGCCGACGCAGCGCCGTCCATCGCCGACCGCTGGGACAGCAAAAGCCTGAGCATTGGCGCCGGGTACGGCAATTTCACCGGCAGCATCATCGGCCGCGTGATCGACGTGCCGGGCAAGCCTGGCAAGTGGGAAGGCCTGGGCATCGGCCTGACCTGGCGCACCCCGTGGTCCGGCCAGCTGACCGTTGGCGCCGAGAACGTGATCAGCCGGGGCAAGAATCCGTTCTCCCCGCGCAATGAAAGCAATGACGACGGCACCGTGCCGTACGTGCGTTACGAACAGGATCTCTGACCCGGCCCACGTGGGTCTTCACTGCAATGACTTCTTCCGGGCGCCGAAAGGCGCCCGTTGCATGTGCGCGCTCGTGATACACGCAGCGCGCTTTTCGGCGTACTGGATACCGCGCAACGCATGCCGACACACTGTGATACACATCAACGAGAACTTTTTTCGTCACTTTGCGCTAACAAACGAGACATCGTCAGCGCACGTGCACTTCAACCCTTTGATTTCCAGTGTGAAATTTCATTTTTACCAAAATCACAGGATTGATTAACGCAGCTTTAATTCTTGGCCAACGCCCGCTACTATCGGTTCAGCCCTCGCGATTTGGGAGCGCTTTTCGCTCCCCCGCCGGGCATTAACCCAGCCAAGATTTCTTGGAGAGAGAGAGCCAATGAATTTCCAGTCCAACAAGCTGCGCGACGCCGTTCTGGTCGCGCTCGTTGCCGGTGTGGCGTCCACAGCCACCGCCCAGGCTCAGGAAGCGACCAACCTTGACCGCATCTCGGTCACCGGTTCGCGCATCAAGAGCACCGACATCGAAACCTCGCAGCCGGTCCTGAGCCTGACCCGCGCCGACATCGAAAAGCAGGGCGTGACCTCGGTCGCCGACATCCTGCAGCGCGTCGCCGCCAACGGCGCCGCGCTGAACCGTACGTTCAACAACGGCGGTGATGGCTCGGCCGGCATCAGCCTGCGTAACCTCGGTTCCGAGCGCACCCTGGTATTGGTCAACGGCCGTCGCTGGACCACCGGCCTGGATGGCAGCGTCGACCTGAACACCATCCCGACCGCGATGATCGAGCGCATCGACGTCCTCAAGGACGGCGCATCGACCATCTATGGTTCGGACGCCATCGCCGGCGTGGTGAACATCATCACCAAGCAGAACTTCGACGGCGCGGAAGCGAACTTCTACAAGGGACAGTACAGCCAGGGCGACGGCGAACGCGAAGCCGCCGATTTCACCATCGGTACCACCACCGATCGCGCGTCACTCGTGCTGGGTGCGTCCTACGTGAATGAAAAGGAAGTGATGGCTGGTGATCGCAAGATCTCCGCCGGTGGTCCGCCGTTCTTTGGCGGCCAGAGCAGCACCGGCCTGCCGGGCTCGTACATCCGCAATGACCAGCGCTACGTCATCATCAATGGTGTTGAGACCCCCTTCAACGCCAATGTCCACGGCTACAACACTTCTCCGGACAACTACCTGCTGACCCCCAACGAGCGCACCTCGCTGTTCGCGGTCGGTTCGTACAACGTTACCGACAACATCACCTTCCGCACCGAGGCGATGTACAACGAGCGCAAGTCCGAGCAGCTGTTGGCGGCCATGCCCGTGACTGGCCAGCGCCTGAGCGCATCGAGCATCTACAACCCCTACGGTGTGGATCTGACCAGCGTGTCGCGTCGTTTCAATGAAACCGGCGGCCGCTCGTTCAATCAGAACGTCAAGAACTGGCACTTCTACGGCGGCTTCGAAGGCTTCTTCGAGATCGCTGACAGGAACTTCGACTGGGATGTCGGCTACCGTTACGACAAGACCGACCAGAACGACCTGACCTATGGTCTGTTCAACCGCCAGCGCCTGGCGGAAGCCTACGGTCCGTCAGCGATCCGCGACGGTCAGCCGGTCTGCCTGACCTCTGCCGGTGCGGTCATCACCGGCTGCGTACCGATCAACCCGCTTGGCGGCCTGGGTTCCATCTCGCAGGCTGCGCTGGACTACGCTTCGTTCACGGCGCATGACTCTGCCAGCCTGGTGTCCAAGAGCTATTACGCCAACATCTCCGGTGAAATCGTGCAGCTCCCGGCGGGTGCGCTTGGCTTTGCAGCCGGTTATGAGGGTCGTAAGGAAAGCGGCCAGTTCGATCCAGATGCCTTCATCGCTGCAGGCCTCAGCACCGGCAACGGTGCAGCTCCCACCAAGGGCGCTTACGACCTGGACGAGTTCTTCCTGGAACTCTCGATTCCTGTGCTGGCCGATCTGCCGGGCGCCAAGCTGCTCGACCTCAGTGTCGCCTCGCGTTTCTCTGACTACAGCAACTTCGGCAACACCACCAACAACAAGTTCGGTTTCCGCTGGAAGCCGATCGACGACCTGATGGTCCGCGGCAACTACTCCGAAGGCTTCCGCGCTCCGAGCATCAACAATCTGTATCGCGGCAACACCGATTCGTTCGAAACCTACGCCGATCCCTGCTCCGCATCCAGCGGTCGTCGCACTGGTGCGGTTGCCGCCCAATGCGCCGCCGAAGGCGTCCCGGCGAACTTCCAGCAGCCCGGTGCCGGCAGCGGTGCGAACAAGCAGACGCCGGAAGCATTCACCTGGAAGTCGAATCCGGATCTGAAGCCGGAAACCTCGACCAGCAAGACGCTGGGCCTGGTGTGGAGCCCGAGCTTCGTGCAGGGCCTGAACGTGACCCTGGACTGGTGGCAGATCAAGATCGAGGACGCCATCACCCGCCCGGCCATCCAGGACATCATGGATCGCTGCTACGGTGGTTCCCCGCAGGAACAGGCAGCCTACTGTGGCCTGATCACCCGTGATCCGAACTACGGCACTGCCACCCAGCGCTACACCATCACAAACGTCGACATGCCGCTGCAGAACCTGTCGTCGTACAAGGTGGAAGGCTGGGATCTGGGCATCCTGTACAAGCTGCCGGAAACCTCGATCGGTCAGTTCACCATCAGCCTGGACGGCACCTACCTGTCCAAGTGGGATACGAAGTCGACCGAAGATGCACCGCTGGATGGCCGCGCCGGCCGTTACCTCGACCAGGATCCGTACTGGCGTATCCGCTCCAACCTGTACGTCGACTGGTCGTACGGCGATTTCGGCGTCAACTACGGCTTGCGCTACAAGTCGGGCATGACCGAAGACTGCCCGTTCGATCCGGTGGGTGACGCCGACCTGGTGGGCTACTGCTCCGATGGCCAGAACGGCAAGAACCACATGGGCGCGACCACCTACCACGACATCCAGTTCCGTTACAACACGCCGTGGAAGGGCACCATCATGGTCGGCCTGAACAACGTGTGGGACAAGGATCCGCCGGTCTCGTACTCGACCTCGTACAACATGTTCGACCCGCAGTACGACCTGCCGGGCCGCTACATGTACATGCAGTACAAGCAGAAGTTCTGATCGATCCACTGATCGGCTGATGCAGCAACGGCCCCGCAAGGGGCCGTTGTTTTTTGTGCATTCCAGGCTGCGGCAGCACCCAACGAAAAAGGCCGCGGCAATTGC
>NZ_JAPTFO010000070.1:0-20982 GCF_030985515.1 Stenotrophomonas sp. Sm10 | reverse complement strand
GCGCCGGGCCATGCCCGGCGAGCGTCGTCTGTAGATCCACGCCATGCATGGATGGGGTTACGCGGCGGCCCCGCGTTCACTGGTGATGCGCGCACCTTCGCGCATCACCAGGGTCACCGGGGTCTTTTCCACCACCTCCAGCAACCGCTGCCACTGCGCATCGCTCAGCGCGGCGCTGGCATGCAGCACGCGGTGCACATGGAAGCGACCATCCGCGTCACGTTCCGAGCGCAGCTCGGCATGGAACTCGCCCAGTTCCCAGCCCTTGCGCTGCGCATACATGCGCAGGGTGATGGCGGTGCAGGCCGCCAGCGAGGCCAGGTACAGGTCGAACGGTGCGAAGCCCTTGCCCTGGCCGCCCAGCGAGGCAGGCTCGTCCGCATCCACATCGAATGTGCCGTTGCTGATGTGGTGCAGGTAGTTGTCGGCGGTCGAAACAATGCGTGCGTAGGCCATCACGTTCTCCATCTGTCTATAGCGTCGAGCCATGCTCGACCGTTCCCAAGGGCGGCGCCAGCCAGGGTCGGGGCCGCCACGCAATCACTCGGTACGATCGTACGAGAACTGGATGCCCGCCGTACCGCCGGTTTCAATGAAGAGGTTCATGAAGGCCGGCACCGTTTCCGAACGTGCCCAGTCGCGCTGCAGCTCGCAGAACAGCTGCGGCACGCTGATCAACTGGCCACCGGCCTGTTCGATTCGGCGTAGCGCGGCATCGTGCGCGGCCAGCGAGGTACCGCCGACGGCGTCGACCACCACGTACACCTCATAGCCCTCCTTCAACGCATCCAGAGCCGGGAAAGTCAGGCAGGCCTCGGTCCACAGCGCAGTCATGATCAGCTTGCGGCGGCCGGTGGCTTCCACCGCCTTGCGGAACTCGACGTCCTCCCAGGAATTGATGGTGGTGCGATCGTAGGTAGGGTAGTCGCCCAGCACCTTGCGCAGCTGCGGAATCGGCGGCTCGTTCAGGCCGGTCTTGACGTTGACCGTCGAATGCACGATCGGCAGGCCGTAGGCCACTGCGGCCTTGGCGGTGCCGACGATGTTGTTGACCAGCAGCTGGCGGTCCATCGAGGCGATGGAGTTCACCTGCACCGGCTGGTAGTCGATGATGATGAAAGCGGAATTCTGCGGGGTCAGCAGGTGGTCGCTGGCCGGGTCGCGGATCGGTTCACTGGACATGATGGGTCTCCGGTTGGGAGGGGTGCCGGCGGCGGGCAGGCACCCCGGGGGGCAGCTCAGCTGCGCTGCGAATCCAGCTGTTCATGGTTCTTCTGCACGTCCTGGGCCTTCAGGTAGCTTTCGATCAGCAGCTGGTAGTTCGGGAAGATCTTCGTGTAGACCTCGGCCCACTGCTGGGCATCGTCGCGGTTCCAGGTGCGCTGGATCTCCGAGGCCGCCGCGGCGGTGTCCATCGGTACCACGCCGGCCTGCACCACGCGGGCCAGGGTGATCTCCTCGGCCATCTTCGAGTAGGTGCCGGACGCGTCGATGACCGCGAACACCTGGTAACCATCGGCGACGGCGGCGATCGACGGGAAGGCCATGCACACGCTGGTGATGGTGCCGGCAATGATCAGCTGCCTGCGGCCGGTGGCCTTCACCGCAGCAACGAAGTCCGGGTTGTCCCAGGCGTTGATCTCACCCTTGCGCGCCACGTACTGCGCATGCGGGGCCGCGTCGTGAATCTCCGGGATCAGCGGGCCGTTCGGGCCCTGCGGAACCGAGGCGGTGGTGATCACCGGCATCTTTGCCAGCGTGGCCATCTTCGCCAGCGCGGTGGCGTGGGCACGCACGCTGGTGAACGGCATGTCACCGATGGTCTGGAACAGACCACTCTGGTGGTCGATCAGCAGCATCGCGGCATTGTCCGGATCGATCACCGGGCGGGCACCGTTGAAGTTGGCGGGGGTACTCATGGTCAGTCTCCTGGAAAAAGTGGGCGATGGCCCGGAGGGTGCGGCGGGCCAGTGCCCGCCGCTTTGAAATGATCAGTGCGCGATCTGCCCGAAGCGGCCGCTGTTGAAGTCGTTGACCGCCTGCGCGATCTCGGCCTGGCTGTTCATCACGAACGGGCCGTAGCCCACCACCGGCTCGTCGATCGGCTCACCGCTGAGCAGCAGCACGGTGGCGTCGCTGTCCGCATCGACGAACACGTCTTCGCCGCTGCGGTCGAAGGTGACCAGCTGTGCCTCGCCGACTGGCTGGCCGCTGTTGATCCGCACCGTGCCCTTCAGCACCACCAGCGCCAGCGTGCGGCCATCGGCCACCGGCAGCTCGGCGTGATGGCCCTGCCGCAGGCGGATGTCCCAGACATCCATCGGCGTGTGGGTACGCGCCGGACCGGCGTGGTTGTCGAATCGACCGGCGATGACACGCACGCGGCCGGCGCCATCGGGCAGTTCAACCGAGGGGATCTGTGCGTCAAGCAGGGTCTGGTAGCCCGGTGCACCCATCTTGTCCTGCGCCGGCAGGTTCACCCACAGCTGGACCATGTCCAGCGTGCCGCCGCGCCTGCTGAACTCCGGGGTATGGAACTCCTCGTGGAGGATGCCGGAGGCAGCGGTCATCCACTGCACGTCACCCGGGCCGATGGTGCCGCCGGCCCCGGTCGAATCACGGTGGGCGACCTCGCCCTCATAGACGATGGTGACGGTCTCGAAACCGCGATGCGGATGCTGGCCGACCCCGCGCGGGGTGTCGCTGGGTGCGAAGCTGTAGGGGCCGGCATAGTCCAGCAGCAGGAACGGGCTCAGGTGCTGGCCGTGGGTGTTGTAGGAAAACATCGAGCGGGCGGGGAATCCGTCGCCCACCCAGTGCGGGCGGGGGGCGCTGTAGGTACCGGTGACACGCTTCATGGCGATCTCCTGGCCGGGGCTGCCGGCCGCTGTTGTTCGTTGCGGAGACGATATCGCCGTGACAATTGACCCGGTAGACGCCGATATTTGCCGTCATAGTCCTATCTGGTGAACAATGGTCGCAGGCCATGAGCCGCAGGAGATCGTCCCGTGTTCATCGCAGATATCCGCCGTTGTGACCTCAACGATCTGTTCTACTTCGCCATGGTGGTCGAGCACGGCGGCTTCTCGCAGGCCGGCCGGGCGCTGGCCATGCCCAAGTCGAAACTGAGCCGGCGCATCGCGCTGCTGGAAGAACGGTTGGGCGTGCGCCTGATCCAGCGTTCGACCCGGCGCTTCTCGGTCACCGAGGTCGGCCAGGACTACTACCGCCATTGCAAGGCAATGCTGGTCGAGGCCGAAGCGGCCGAAGAAGCGATTGCGATGTCACGCGCCGAGCCGCGCGGCACGATCCGCCTGGCGTGCCCGATCGCGATCCTGCATGCGCGCATCGGCACGATGCTGGCCGATTTCCTGGCCCTGCACCCGCAGGTGACGGTGCAGCTGGAGGCCACCAACCGGCGCGTCGACGTGGTGGGCGAGGGTGTGGACGTGGCGATCCGCGTGCGACCGCCGCCGCTGGAGGACAGTGACCTGGTGGTACGCGTGCTGGCGCGCCGGGTCTGGTGCACCAGTGCCAGCCCGGCGCTGTTGCAGCGGCTGGGCGCGCCGCAGGTGCCGGCCGATCTGGCGATGATGCCGACCGTCGATCTGGCATCGCCCAGCCAGCAGCATGTCTGGGAATACACCGGGCCGGACGATGTGCTGGCCAGCGTGCACCATCGCCCGCGGCTGGTCAGCGATGACATGATCGCGCTGCGCACCGCCGCGGTGGCCGGGGTGGGCCTGCTGATGCTGCCGCGGATGATGATCACCGATGAGTTGGCCAGTGGCGCGCTGGTGCCGGTGCTGCAGGAGTGGGTGCCGAGGCACGGCATCGTGCATGCGGTGTTCCCGTCGCGGCGGGGGCTGCTGCCAGCGGTGCGTGCGTTGATCGACTACCTCGCCGAGCGTTTCGATGCGTTGGACGAGCCCTAGGTCTTCCATCCACGCATGGCGTGGATCTACTGAACCTGCCATGCGTGGATGATGGTTTGGGGTGCGGCTTGCCGCCTGCGGCTGCGCAGCCCACAATCCACGTCCGGACCGTCGCCATCACGCCCATCATTCCCCGGTCCGGCCTTGGCACCTATGTCTCCCAATGCCCTGGCGCTGGTCGAGCTGCTGATCCGCGAGCGCCGTGCGTTGTCTCGCTTCATCGCGCGCTATCTCGACCCGGCCAGTACCGAGGACACCCTGCAGAACCTGTACCTGAAGGCCAGCAGCGTGCCCGGCGATCCGCCCATCCTCGAGCCGCGCGGCTATCTGTACCGGATGGCCTACCACCACGCGCTCAACCGCAGCCAGTCCGACGCCCGCGAGCGGCGTGCGATGGCCGAGTACGCCCTCGACATGGCCGAGGCCAGCCGCGATGGCGAGGCGCAGGCGCTGGACCAGGCGCAGCTGCGCGAGATCACCCAGACCATCCTCGCGCTGCCGGCCCAGGTGCGTGAGTGCTTCGTGCTCAACCGCTACCTGGGCCTGAGCGAGCGCGAGATCGCCGCCAGGCTGGGTATTTCCAAGAGCCTGGTCGGCAAGAATGTGCTGCGCGCGGCGCTGTTGATCCAGCAGCATCAGCAGGGAGTGCATTGATGAGCTGCGATTGCCGTGGGCAGATCGCGCCCGCCGTTGTCACAACAGGAAGGCGCACCCGTTCGCGGTGCGGCAGGCCACAACCATGACCACGTCCGAACCCTCGCCGCGTCAGGCCAGGCAGGCGTTGCGCTGGGTGATCCGGTGCAGTGCAGGCCCGCTGCCGGAACGCCAGCAACGAACCCTGCAGCGCTGGCTGCAGGCCGATCCCCGCCATGCGCTGGCATGGCGCCAGCAGCAGGCCTTCTGGCAGGGCCTGGATGCCGCCGGGCCCGAGGTGCTGGCCGTGCTGCCCGGGTTGACGGCTGATCGCCAAGGGTTGCGCCCGATCGCGTCGCGCCGCCGCCTGCCGTGGCTGCTGGCCAGTGCTGCCGCAGTGGTGCTGATGGTTGCCGCTGCGCCACACGCGCTGCTGCTGGCACGCAGTGACCTGCACAGCAGCGATGCACCGCGCATGGTGCAGCTGGAGGACGGCAGCACCGCGGTACTCGACGCCGGCACCGCACTGGCGATTGAATTCGATGGCCAGCAGCGCCACCTTCGTCTGCTGCGCGGCCAGGCCTGGTTCCAGGTAGCGCACGAGGCGCGCCCGTTCCAGGTGGAGGCGGCGGGCGGCCAGATCCGTGACATCGGCACGGCCTTCAGCGTGTCGATGCAGGACACCACGGTCCTGACTCAGGTCAGCGAGGGCGTGGTCGATGTGCGCCCAGGCGATGGCAGCGTGCAGCGCCTGCATGCCGGGCAGGCACGGGTGTTCCGTGACGGTCGCTGGCTGCGGCCGGTGCAGCTGGAAGATCTCGAGACGATGGCGCCGTGGCGGCGAGGCGAGGTAGTGATCGACGATCAGCCGGCCGCGCAGGCCATCGCTGATCTCGCGCGCTACCGTCGTGCACCGGTCTGGGTACTGGGCGGGCAGGGCGCGGACTTACGGGTCAGTGGTCTGTTCCATCTGCAGCAACCGGACGCCGCCATCGATGCGGTGGCCGCGCAGGCAGGGCTGCGTGTGCAGCGCTTGCCCGGCGGCGCGCTGGTGGTGTGGTGAGGCTCGCGCAATGCCCGGATGAACCGGTCGCATAAAAAAAAACATGAAAAAACCGTGGGCAATCGCCACATCGCCCTGTCTATAGAGGTATAGCCAGAGCGAAACACCGTTTCTCCTCAAGCCAGACATGCCACCGGCACCGGATGTGCCCGTGGTTCCGCCACGCTTGAGGAGTTCCTGTCCATGCCGTCCACGGCATCCGCCTGTCATCGTCGCGCCACCGTCCTGGCTCTTGCCATCTCCACCGCATTGCTGCCGCTGGCCTGGGTGCCGGCCGTGCAGGCGCAACCGGCGGTCGTCGCGCCGTTGCGCCAGTACACGATTCCGGAACAGCCCCTGGCCGACGCTGTGCGTGCCTTTGGCCGCCAGGCCGATGTGCAGGTGGTGTTCCGCAGTGACCTGGTGGAGGGCCGCCGCTCCAGTGCGGTGAAAGGCGAGTACAGCCAGATGCAGGCGCTGCAGCAGCTGTTGCGCGGGAGTGGCGTGCGCGCACAGCGCGGCATGGACGGCACCTGGAGCCTGCGGGCCGCAGTGGAGGCGGGTGAAGGGGAAGGGGTGCGGGTAACCGAGACTCTGGACGTGGCCGGTCGCCTGCAGTCGGAAGGGGGCGAGGCGCGTGATCGGCGCGGCTACGATGATGTGTTCGCGCTGGACCTGACCACGGCGTATTCGGGGCGCGACCGGGTGGAGCGCTACCGCGGCTCCAACCCGGCCGACGTGGTCAAGGATCTGGTCGGTGTGTTCAGTGGCGATGCGCGCAACAGCGGCGCACTGGACATCAACATCCGCGGCATCCAGGGCCCGGGGCGGGTGCCGGTCAGCATCGACGGTGGCGAACAGGCGCTCACGGTCTGGCGCGGCTACAACGGCGTCAGCAACCGCAATTACATTGATCCCAACCTGATGGGTGGCATCCAGGTCATCAAGGGGCCAGGGCTGGTGCGCGATGTGCACAGCGGGATCGGTGGCGCGCTGGTGATCAAGACCATCGACGTCGATGACATCGTGGAAACGGGTGAGCGCTTCGGCGGGGAGCTGAAGATCGAAGGCAGCAGCAATGCGGTGGCGCCACGCCTGCCGCGGCTGCACACCGGCGAGGATTACCGCACCGTGCCGGGGTTCCCGCAGGGCTCGCCGAACTCGCCCTACGACGACCGCACCCTGGTGGTGCCGGTGAAGTCGCGCAGTGGCAACAACCCCTTCGATGGCGAGGACCAGGCCTGGCGCCTGGCGCTGGGCGTGCGTGGCGACAACGTCGACCTGATGGCCGCCTACGCCTGGCGCAAGCGCGGCAACTACTTCTCCGGGTCCAACGGTAGCGCCTACTACGACCAGGACCGGCGCGAGCAGTTCGAGTACCAGGGCATCGACTACATCACCACGCTGGCGCGCTACTTCAAGCCTGGCGATGAAGTGCCCAATACTTCCAGCGAACAGGAGTCCTGGCTGGTCAAGGGCAGCTGGCAGATCAACGATGACCAGCGGTTGAAGGCGACCTGGCGGCGAACGCTGTCGCACTATGGCGAGATCATGCCGTCGCGCATCCTGTCCGCGCCGGACTATGGGCGCATCCAGTGGCCGCTCAGCCGGGTTGCGTCCGATGCCTGGAACCTGGAGTACCGCTTCCAGCCGGCCGGCAGCCGCTGGCTGGACCTCTACGTCAACCTGTGGCGCACGGAGACAGACAGCGATACCTACACTGCAGGCGGCTTCCCGAACTTCGCGCCAGGCAACCCGGCATGGAACCCGGACGCCAGCCCGATTCTGCGCAACACCGCGCTGGCAAATGCGCGCAACGACCGGACCGGCCTGACCCTGAGCAACCGCTTCGCCCTGCATTCGACCCTGGACCTGACCGTGGGTGGCAACTGGCAATACGAAAAGCTCGGCTCGCGCGACCCGTATTTCGGCCCGTCCGACGGCTGGCGCATGTACCCGCGTGCCGGCCGTCGCCAGGAGGGCGAGGGCTACCTCACTCTGGAATGGCGTCCGGTCGACTTCCTGACCCTCAATGCCGGCGTGCGTTACAGCCGTTACTGGGCGTTCGACGACTTCCTGCAGGCCCACCCGGAACTGCAGACGACCTCGATCGTGCCGCGCGAAGCGCAGTACCGGGTGAATGAACTGCCGCCGCGGCCGGACAGCCTGCAGGGCGAGATCGACGCACTCGAGAGCGAGCGGGAATTCTGGGACAGCATCGGCATGGGCTGGATCGTCGATCAGTCGCTGGCCGACCTGCTGCGCAAGTACGAGACACCCAGGGAGGTCCAGCACGGCATTCCCTGGTTGCCCGATGCAAACGGCAACTACAGCCGAGCCACCAATCCCTGCCTCAACGGCCAGGTCGCCGCCATCCCCGGGTTGCTGCCGATGGTCCTCGGCACCGACATCCGCTGCAGGATCGGGGGCGGGGCGATGCAGTCGGTGGCCGGGCGCAACGAACGGCACCGCGATCACGCCTGGTTGCCGACGTTCTCGGCGACGGTGCGTTTCTCGCCGGCCGCTCGTGCCTATCTGCGCTACAGCGAGGCGGTGCGCTTCCCCAGCATGTTCGAAAGCACCATTGCGTTCTCCAGCAGCCTCAATCCGCTGTATCCACTCAAGCCGGAGCATGCCTACAACTACGAGCTGGGGTACGTGCACAACCTTTCCGGGCTGTTCGGCAACACCGCCGATGCCGACGTCAAGCTGGCCTACTACGTGCACAAGACCCGCAATGTCATCGAGCGTGATGCGTACTTCATGTTCGACAACATCGACAAGCAGACCATCCGCGGCATCGAGCTGCAGGCGCGCTTCGACAACCGGCGCTTCTTCACCGATCTGGGCATCAGCCGCATCCTTGAAAACGAAGTCTGCGATGAAAGCTCGGCGGTACGGCTGGATGCGGACCAGGGGCGGGTGCCCAACTGCGTCCAGGATGGCTTCGTCAGCGGCTATCTGCTGACCCAGGCCACGCCGAAGCTGTCGGTGAACTGGTCACTCGGCACCCGCCTGTTCGATGAGCGCCTGGAGCTGGGCACCCGCATCGTGCACTACCAGCGGCACGACAATCCGGACCTGCAGGCCTACCGCGACCGCCTGATCGCCGGGGGCAGCAGCCTGCTCTGGCAGAACGTGCCCTTCACCTGGGGAAACATCACCACGGTGGATGCCTACGCCCGCTGGCGCTTCAACCAGCACGCCAGCGTCGAGCTGGTCGGCAGCAATCTCGGCAACCGCTATTACGTCGACCCGGCAACACGCTCAACGCTTCCGGCACCGGGCCGCACGATCAAGCTTGGCATCACCGCGCGCTTCTGAGTCCGCATTCGACAGGGAGAATCAACCGTGAAACAGCCCCGCACCCTTGTACTTTCGATCGGCCTGCTGGCTTCCATGCCGGTCATGGCTGCCGACATCGCTGGCGGGCAGAGCCCGGCCCAGGACGGCGTCCATTACATCAACGCAGGCGAATCGACACTCAATGCCGGTCCGCACCGTTCCGGTCGCGCAGGCATTTCGTTGGGGCCGTATGCCAACGCGGCGCGAGTGGACGTGGCCAGCCTGGCGCCCTACGCCACCACGGTGGTGCGTGGCGCAACCACGGTCCGCACGCTGGGCCCGGACGCAGGCCTGCCGTTCGCCACCGCTGGCGTGGGCCACTTCAGCTTCGTGCAGGTGGGCACTGCAGATGTCTGGTTCGGTGAATGGTCATCCAGCGGCGCGCAGGCGGGCTTCAATCACCGCCAGGTGTTCTTCGTCGGTGACCGTGCCGGTACTTCGCTGCCAGCAGGCATCGTGACCTACACCTTGGCTGGCATCAACCGCTTTGATGGCAGCGGCGTGCTGGAAGGCGCACTGCGGGCGAATTTCGATACCGGCACCGTCACCGCCGGCCTGGTCGGGACCGGATACAGGCTCGCCGCGAGCGGCACGCTGGATCGCGCCACCGGTGCGTTCAGCGGTTCGGCCATCGCCAATGGTTCGATCATCGGTACCAGCAGCGGCCAGTTCTTCGGCGCCGGTGCCAGTGCGGTGACCGGCATCGCAACCTTTGCCGGCAACAGCCAGTTCGATACGTCCTTCGGCGGTCAGCGCAACTGATCCGCCGCCGTTCCTTTTTGTGTTGTACCCGTAGTTCCCTCAACCCAAGGAGCAATACCATGAAAATGATCAACCGTTCCCTGTTGGCCGTCGCCGCTGCACTGGCCCTGGCCGGCACTGCGCAGGCGGCCGACATCGTCGGCGCTGCCAGCCCGGCGACCGATGCGCAGCTGTACGTCAAGGTGGGTGCGTCGGAAGTCAATGGCGGCCCGCACTCGGCCGGCAAGGCCGGTATCGGCGTTGGCACCGTGTCCAATGCCAAGCCGGTCGATTTCCAGGGCTTGGCGGCCTACTCGGCCCCGACCACCGTCAATGGTGTCACCGTACGCACACTGGCCATGCCGATCACCGGTACCCCGGGCAGCCATTCCGGCATGGGCCACTTCAACTTCGTGAAGGTCGGCAGCGGCGATGTGTGGTTCGGCGAGTGGTCCAAGGATGGCGCCGCTGGTGGCTTCAACAACCGCCAGGTCTATTTCGTCGGTGACCGTGCCGGCACCACGCTGCCGGCCGGCGTGGCCACCTACAGCGTGGCAGGCCTGAACAAGTTCAATGGCAGCAACCTGCTGTCGGGTACGTTCCGCGCCAACTTCGGCAATGGCACCCTGCTCGGTGGCCTGAGCGGTGGCGGCCTGTCGATCAACGTCAACGCCAACATCAACAGCGCCAACGCCTCGTTCGCCGGCACCGCCACCGCCAACGGCAGCGTTGCCGGCACCACCCAGGGCCAGTTCTTCGGCGCCAACGCGGCCACCCTGGCCGGTATCGCCACCTTCAGCGGCAACAGCCAGTACGACACCGCCTTCGGCGGCAGCAAGAACTGATCGCCACGCCCCTGACGGGGCAGGGCAGGGACAAGCCGCGATCCGCCAGTCCCTGCTTCGGCCCGCTGCATGCATCACCACGGATCGACCATGCGCCATTCCATCTTCCTTGTCGTACTGCTGTTGGCCGCCACCGATGTGCGCGCCCAGCAGGACGATCTTCGACGCGTGCTTGAACAGGGCACTGAGCTGCGCCACCAGCAGCAGGACCAGCAGCGCCTGCAGCAGGCCGAGTCGGAGCGGCCAACCATCACCATCGACGGCCAGACGCTGCGCGTGGAGCGCACCGTCGATGATCTGGGCCAGGCTCTCTACCTGTCTCTGCAGCATCAGCAATGGCAGGCCGCCGCTGCGTTTCTCGACGAGTACATCGAACTGCCTGGGCATGATCCCCTGCTGCGCCACCATGCGCAGGGAGCGCTGGCACGGGTGGCCGGCAACCATCGTCGCGCGGCGAAGGAGTACGAAGCCCTGCTGGCTGCGCAGCCGGATTTTCTGCCAGCCCGCCTCGAGCTGGCGCGTGTCTATGCGGAAGACCAGCGCGATCGCGATGCGGTCGCGCTGTTCACGGCCATCGCTGCAGGCATCAATGCCGATGATCCGGCCACGGCCGGCGTCCGCGCGCGCGTGGACGGCTACCTGGGTGCCCTGCACGCGCGCCAGCGCTGGAAAGGCGCGTTGTCCGCCGGCCCGGCATGGAGTGACAACATCAACCGCAGTTCGGCCAGTCGCACCTGCCTGTTCGGCGTGGGCGACGCCTGCATCATCGAACGGAAACTGCCGGACGCCCAGCGCGCGGCGGGCCTCGACTACGACGCCAGCCTGGAACGGCGCTGGGTGCTCGGCGGGCATCATGGGCTGTACGTGCGCGGTCTCGCCTTCGGCCAGGCATGGCGCGGGCACAGTGCGTACGACGAGCTCAATGCCAACGTACAGGCGGGTTACAGCTGGCGTAGTGCACGGCAGACCGTGATGCTCGCCCCCAGCTATGACTACCAGGCCCTGGGCAACCATACGCTGCAGGGCGGCAGCGGCGTGCACGCGGAATGGCAGTACGCCCTGGATGCACGCAGCCTGCTCAAGCTGGAGGCTGACTGGAAGCGCCAGCGCTATCGCCAGCAGGGCCTTGCCAGCAACTACGACGGCGAGCTGGCATCGCTGTACGCCACCTGGTTCCGCGCGCTCAATCCACGCTGGACGGTCTTCGCCGGGCTGGATGTCACCGACAGCAGCGCAGCCGACCCGGCCAACGGCTACCGCCAGCGCGGCCTGCGGCTGGGCGCGGCGCGGCAGTGGAGTGGCACCACGGCCACCGTATTCGTGTCGCTGCGCCAGCGCGACTACGACACCTGGAGTCCGTTGCTGGAGGCGCGCAGGCAGGACGACGAACAGAACCTGATCGCCATCGTGCGCAGCGAGCGCTTGGCCGTGGCCGGGCTGGTATCCAGCCTGAGCCTGCGCTACGCGCGCATCGACAGCAACGTCGGCTGGCTGTACAGCCACGACCGCAGCCTGCTCAGCCTGAAGTGGGAACGGGCCTTCTGAACGCGGCGTTGCAATGCCGCGGTGAACGCGCCGTGGCCGCGACCTTCATCCATCATCACGCGCTCTTGTAGCCCGGTTCGCGCATCCTGCGGGCGTTGCGGCAGAGGTGGGCCGCGTGTATCGAGGAGCGCCGGTCGTGCTGGAAGCGGGCAACAAACCAGAGGGCCTGAAAGGGCTGCGTGTACTGGTGGCGGAGGATGAATTCGCCATCGCGATGTTCCTGGTCGACTATCTGGAGCTGAAAGGCGCACAGGTGGTGGGGCCTGCCGGTGACCTGCAGGCGTTGGGGCAGCTGGTCGATACCCATGCCATCGATGTGGCGCTGCTGGACATCAATCTGGGCGGCGAACAGGTCTATCCGTTGGCCGACCGGCTGGCCGAGGCCGGCACCCCGTTCCTGCTGACCTCCGGCTACGACGACAACCTGCCAAGCCGCTTCGCCAGCGCGCCGCGCTGTACCAAGCCGTATCACATTGAAGCCCTGGTGCAGCAGCTGGCCGGGCTGGTGGCGACGCCGCAGGTCTCTGCGGGCATCGCCTGATCGCGCGGCATGTCGCGCCGTCCTGAAGGCATCCGCGCCACCGAGCTGTGTGGCGGCAGGCCACCTGCAGCGCACCCGCACGGGCGCCACGATGGCATGGCTGCGCGCATCGCCCGCCATGACTGGTCATCCACGCCGCTGGGAGCGTATGAGCGGTGGCCGCCACACCTGCGCGCCACCGTCGACCTGATGCTGGCGCATGGTTTCCCGATGATCGTGCTGTGGGGCGAGCAGCTGGTGCAGCTCTACAACGATGGCTATGCCGAGATCCTGGCCGACAAGCATCCCGGCGGACTCGGCCAGCCGACCCGTGAATGCTGGCCCGAGGTGTGGCATATCAACGGGCCGATCTACCAGCGCGTCTGGCAGGGCGAAACCATCACTTACGAGGACAAACTCTATCCCCTCGCGCGCCGCGGGCGGTTGGAGGATGTGTGGTTCACCATTACCTACAGCCCCATCCGTGGCGAAGAGGGGCGCGTCAGCGGCGTGCTGGTCACCATGTTCGAGACGACGGCGGCGCATGTGGCCCAGTCGGCCCGCGAACGCGAAGAGCAGAAGCGGAGGGAGGCGGACCACCGCCTGGCATTGGCCTTCAAGGTACTGCCGGTGGGCGTCTGCATCGTCGATGCCGAGGGGTGCCTGCAGCTCTCCAACGACCAGATGCGCACCTACCTTCCCACCGGCAAGGTGCCGTCCACGGATCTGCCCAACCACCACCGCTGGCAGGGATGGCACCCCGACGGCTCGCGCATCGAACCCAGGGATTTCGCCATAGCCAGGGCCTTGCGCGGTGAGACGGTAGTGCCCGGGCTGGAGTTCCAGTTCAAGCATGACGACGGGCGCGCGCGCTGGACCCGTGTGGCCGCCGCGCCGCTGCGCGATGCAGACGGCGAGGTGACGGGCGTATTCGCCATCGCTGTGGACATCGACGATCTCAAGCGTGCCACCGAGCGCCAATCGGTACTGCTGGCCGAACTGCAGCACCGGGTGCGCAACATCATGTCGACCATACATGCCATTGCCTGGCGGACCCGTGAGTCGGTCAGCAGTGTGGATGATTACGCTGAACGGTTGTGCGGACGATTGATGTCGCTGGCGCGCACGCAGAGCCTGCTTACCCGTGGCGCCAATGCCGGGGTCTGCCTGCGTGGCATGCTCGATGAGGAGATCGCAGCGCAGACGCCGGTCACCGCCGCCTATCGCCTGCAGGGCGAGGATGTGCTGCTGCCACCGAAGGCGGCCGAAGTGCTGTCCCTGGCGATCCACGAATTGGCGACCAACGCCCTGCGGCATGGTGCGCTGACCCATGAAGATGGCCGGATCGACGTGTCCTGGCACCTGCAGGTGCAGGACGGACAGCCATGGCTGGGCCTGCACTGGTGTGAACGCCATGCCGCCGTGGAAGACTGGGAGCTGCCGCGCCAGCGCGGCCTGGGCCGTGCGCTGATCGAGCAGCGCGTGCCCTATGAGCTGGCCGGCAGTGGTGAACTGCACTTCGATCCGCAGGGGCTGGATGCCTGGATCCGCTTCCCACTGCGCGAGCGTGACAGCCTGCTGCAGACCGATGCGCCACAGACCGGCTCCGGCGCGTGAAACGGCATTTATATCCAATTTGGCCAAATTGGGTATAGTGGCCATTATCCACTTCTGCCTGGAGCCGTGCCATGACCCTGCCACTGGATCTGCCTGGACTTGAGAAGGCCCCGGCCTCGTCTGTGAAGACCCGGGGCTGGCCGAGCCTGATGCGTACCGTGCGTGAGAAGCAGGCGCTGGTCATCACCAACCACAACCACCCCGAAGCGGTGATCGTGGACATCCGCACCTACCAGGAGCTGTTGGCCAAGGCTGCCGGCAGCGATGCCGGTGAGCGCAGTGAAGAACTGCTGCGCCTGCGCAGCGAATTCGACCAGACTCTGGCTGGCCTGCAGCGCGGTGAGGGGCTGGGCAAGGTGCTGGGCCAGCCGATCCGCCGCGGCCGCAAGGTCACCCTCGGCCGTCCGCTCTGACCGATGGGGCGGATCCTGGTGCTGGCCGGCGTCAACGGCGCCGGCAAGAGTTCGCTGCTGGGAACCTGGCTGGAAGCCGAAGGGCTGGGCTGGTTCAACCCCGATTCGTTCACCCGCCGCCTGGTAGAGGCGGGCTGGCCGCTGCCCGACGCCAATGCCGAGGCCTGGCAGGAAGGCACCCGCCGCCTGCGCCAGGCCATGGCCGATGGCACGGACTTCGCCTTCGAGACCACGCTGGGCGGCAACACCATTCCGCGCCTGCTGCGCGAGGCCTGCGAGCACTATCACGTCGCGATCTGGTTCTGTGGCCTGGCCACGGTGGACCTGCACATTGCCCGTGTTGCAGCGCGGGTGGCCGCCGGCGGCCATGACATTCCGGTGGAGAAGATCCACGCCCGCTTCGATTCGGCACGCGAGAACCTGCTGGAACTGCTGCCACACCTGGCCGAGCTGCATGTCTACGACAACAGCGCTCCCGCCGGCGCCGACGGCTGCGTCGAGCCGCTGCCGGTGCTGGCGATGGCGCACGGCCAGCTGCAGTACCCGGTCTCGGTGGCCGAGCTGCTGCACACGCCGGACTGGGCCAAACCCATCGTGATGCGTGCGATGGAGTTGAACGCTGCGCGCGATTGAGGGCGCGTACGTTGTAGAGCCGAGCCCACGCTCGGCTGATCTCTCGAAAGGCAGCCGCGCGCGGGCTTGGCCGTACAACAACGCCGGCTTCGCCGAGCCTCAGGCCGGCTTTACCTGCTCAGGCTCCGCAGTCTCCGGCAGTGGCGGCAGGCTCGGGTCCACCGTCACCGGCACATCGCTCTTCAGCAGTGCGGCGGCTTCCTTGTCGCTGCCGACCGCCGGCGGTGAACCGCGCAGCGGCAGGCCAGCGGTCTCCTTCACGAACAGCATGGTCACCAGGCCGATCACTGCCGCGCCCATCAGGTAGTAGGCCGGCACGAGCGGATCGCCGGTATGTTCCACCAGCCATGCGGTCACCAGTGGCGTGGTGCCACCGAACAGCGACACCGACACATTGAAGGCGATCGACAGTGCGCTATAGCGCACCGGGGTATAGAACAGCGCCGGCAGCGTGGACGGCATCGAGCTGGTGAAGCACACCAGTGCCAGGCCCAGCAGCATCAGGCCGAGGAAGATCAGCCAGTCGTTGCCGCTGCCGATCAGCAGCAGGCAGGGTACGGCCAGCACCAGCAGCGCGATGCAGGCACCGATGATCATCGGGCGACGGCCAAGCTTGTCACTGAACAATCCGCCGACAATGTTCAGCGGCATCATCACCAGCATCACGATGATGATCAGCAGCAGGCCCTTGCTCTCGGCATAGCCCATGGTGACGCTGAGGTAGCTGGGCATGTAGGTCAGCAGCATGTAGTCGGTCACGTTGAACACCAGCACCAGGCCCATGCAGACCAGCAACTGGCGGCCATGTACCTGGAACAGCGCGGCGAGCCCGGGCCGGTCGTGCTCGCGCTTCTCGGCTTCCTCGGCGAAGGCGCGGAAGGCCGGCGTTTCCTCCAGTTTCATGCGCATGTACAGGCCGAGCAGGCCCAGCGGCCCGGCCACCAGGAATGGAATGCGCCAGCCCCAGTCCAGCATCTGTCCGCTGCTCAACAGCATGTGCAGCGCGGTCACGGTTCCGGCGCCGGCGATGTAGCCGCCCAGCGTGCCGAACTCCAGCCAGCTGCCCATCAGGCCGCGGTTGCGGTCGGTGGAATACTCGGCGATGAAGGTGGCCGCACCGCCGTACTCGCCGCCGGTGGAGAATCCCTGCACCACACGTGCCAGCAGCAACAGCACCGGTGCCCAGATGCCGATGCGCTCGTAGGAGGGAATCAAGCCGATCGAGAACGTGCCCAGCGCCATCAGGATCATGGTGAACGCCAGCACTTTCTGGCGCCCATAACGGTCGCCGAGCGGGCCGAACACCAGGCCGCCGAGTGGACGCACCAGGAATGCCACGGTGAAGGTGGCGAAGGCGGCGATCACCTGTGCCGTGGGGTTGCTGGACGGGAAGAACACCTGGCCGATGGTGACGGCCAGATAGCCGTAGACACCGAAGTCGAACCACTCCATGGCATTGCCAAGTGCGGCGGCGCCTACGGCGCGCTTGAGCATGGGCTTGTCGACGACGGTGATCTCATCGACCTTCAGGTGGCGACGGCGTTTGAACCAGCCGAAGTGGGCATGGGAATCGGGCGTGTCCTGCATAGGGGCTCCCTTGTAGGTATGGAATAGGGGAATGGGTGCTGTGGTGTGTCCCGGAAATCGGAAACGGCGATGCAGGCGCAAGTGGCGCAGGGGCATCGGAAGGCGGCGTGGGGGCCGGGGAATGTGTGCAGGCGCAACGCCACGCGCACGGCAAAGCACCGCCGCAGGGGCGGAGACGCGAAAACGGGATCACAGCGGCCGCGCAGTCAGCGGCCAGGTATCACATCAGCGTAGGGGGTGCAGGCAGAGCGCCTGCTGGCGTCATCCGCCGGGATCCAGCGCGAGGCGATGGAAATGCAGGGCGGGAGCATTCGTGGCAAGCGAAGCGCCGGTCGGCAGTGCTTCCCACGTAACAGGTGCGCCCGTCACGTAGTGGGTCGTGTCGATCATCCGTTCATCATAACGGCATCGGCGTGAGCATGCAGCGAAGCAGGCCGATCTGCACGCTGTGTTCCACCTCGCCTGTTCAGAAGGCCCAGGCCGACTTCGCCACCAAACCGAACACCGTGCAGGCCATCGCCAAGGCGCCCGGCAGTGCCAGTTTCCGCGTGACCAGTGCGGCGCCGATCATGGTGAGCACCGAGAGCATGATGGCCAGGGCGAAGAACGGTTGGCCCTGCAGGAACTGGTGGATGCAACCGGCACAGCCGGCAATGGCCAGGCTGGTGGCAAAGCAGACGTGGAACAGTGAGCCAGCGTACACAGAGGTTCCTCGCGATGATGGAGGCCATAGCGGCAGGCAGGCGGACAAATTTAGCGCTGATTGCAGATTGCGATGACGGGATCACATCCTGTACCCGCTCTGGTGACATCGGCGTGCATAAGGTGGAGCGCACACCCACTTTTCGGATTGATGGAGGATGCAATGGCGCGGACGATTCCCGAAGGAACCCTGATCGTGGTAGCCGACGGTGGTTCGGCGCGGGTGTTCACCAACGTGGGCAGCAACCACCAGTTGACCCTGAAGCAGGAAGGCGAAC
Source organism: Stenotrophomonas sp. Sm10 (assembly GCF_030985515.1). NCBI lineage: Bacteria > Pseudomonadati > Pseudomonadota > Gammaproteobacteria > Lysobacterales > Lysobacteraceae > Stenotrophomonas > Stenotrophomonas sp. Sm10. Next base: position 3,146 of record NZ_JAPTFO010000070.1, on the reverse strand, counting down.
TGCGCCTGCAGGACATCAGCGAGCAGGGTGTATCCGGGCAGGGGCCTGCGGGTGCCGTGCCGAAGGACATGTCGGTCTCGCAACTCAATGAGGCCACGTTCGCCAAGCAGGTGGCCGAACAGCTCAACGAAGATGCCTTGAAGAACCGCTATGCGCACCTGGTATTGATCGCCGACCCGACCACGCTGGGCCGCATTCGTCCGCTGCTGCATAAAGAGGTCCAGGCGCGATTGCTCGGGGATATTGCCAAGGATCTGACCAACGCGCCGCTGGAAGACATCCAGAAGGCACTGGCGGCGTAGCGCTCATGCCGTTCATGCGTGATCATCTTGCGAACGAGCCCACCTCTGCGGAGGTGGCGGCGCAGCCTGGCTGGCAGGTGCTGGAGTTCGGTGCGCCCTGGTGTGGTCATTGCCAGGCCGCGCAGCCCGCGTTGCAGGCCTTTGTCGAAGCGAACGATCTGCCGCATTGGAAGATCGAGGATGGCAAGGGAAGACCATTGGGGCGAGCGTTCAAGGTGAAGCTGTGGCCGACGGTGGTGCTGCTGCGCGATGGAGAAGAGGTCGCGCGGGTGGTAAGGCCGCTGGACAGCGCGGATCTCATGTCGTTGCAGAGCGCACTTCCCGGTTGAAGAGCGAACCCGGTGCGGGACACCGGGCAGTCGCACTGCAGCATGCGGCGTGACAGGCCCGGTGCTAGGATCCCGCTATTACCTGAATCGATCCAAATGCCGATGCCCACGCTGGACCGTCGTCTCCTGATCGCTGTCGCCGCCACGGCGATGTTCGCTTCCGGCCTGGCGTCGGCCGCGCCTGCCAGAACCGCCGCCGACAAGGCCTATGCCTCGGTCGACCCGTTCATTGGTACGGGTGGTGAAGGCCACACTTACCCGGGTGCCACGGTGCCGTTCGGCATGGTCCAGCTCAGCCCGGACACACGCATCCAGCCACGCGAAAAGGCCTATGGCTGGGCAGCCGGCTACCGCTACGACGACAGCAGCATCGTCGGCTTCTCGCACACGCATTTTTCCGGCACTGGCCATTCCGATCTGGGCGACATCCTGCTGATGCCGTTCACCGGCAGTCCCGGCCTGGAGCGTGGCGATCCTGAGAAGCCGGGCAGCGGCTATGCCTCTCGCTTCCGCCATGACGATGAGAAGGCCGAGCCGGGCTACTACGCCGTCACCCTGGACGACTACAAGGTGCGCGCCGAGCTGACCACCAGTGCGCGCGTGGGCGTGCATCGCTACGCCTTCCCCAGGGGCGCCGACGCCAAGGTGCTGCTGGACATGCGCACCAGCATGTACGACTACCCGGGCAAGGTGCTGTGGTCGCGGGTGCGGGTGCGCGCCGATGGTACCGTGACCGGCTTCCGGGAGACGCGCGGCTGGGCGCCGGGTCGCCAGCTGTACTTCGCGATGCGTTTCTCGCGGCCGCTTTCCGGGCATGAGCTGCACAACACCGAGCAGGACATCGTCTACAAGGGCTTCCCGCCGCCGGGCGAGAAGGATCCAGCGCAGCGCGCACAGGTCGAGGGCCGCCAGCTGGTCGGTACCTTCGCATTCGGCAAGCTGGATGCACCGCTGGTAGTCAAGGTCGCGATCTCGCCGGTCAGCGAAGCCGGCGCCATTGCCAACCTCGACGCGGAAGTGGCCGACTTTGATTTCGACCGCGTGCGTGCGCAGGCGAAACAGGAATGGACGCAGGCGCTGTCGGTGCTCGATATCGATGCGCCCGAGCACGCCCGCCGCAGTGCCTATACCGCGCTGTACCACACCCTGCTGGGGCCGACGCTGTTCATGGATGCCGATGGCCAGTACCGCGGGCCGGACAATGCGGTGCACAAGGCGGATGGCTTCACGAACTACTCGACGTTCTCGCTGTGGGACACCTACCGCGCGCTGCATCCGTTGCTGACGCTGGTGCAGCCGGAGAAACGCAACAGCGACTTCGTCAATTCGATGCTGGCCCACCACGAGCACAGCCCCTACGGCATGCTGCCGGTGTGGTCGTTCCATGGCCTGGAAGACTGGTGCATGATCGGCTACCACGCCGTGCCGGTGATCGCCGACGCCTACGTGAAGGGCATTCGTGGCTTCGACGCCGACAAGGCACTGAAGGCGATGGTCGAGACCGCCAATTACGGCCCCTATGACGGCATCGCGCAGTACCGCGAGCTGGGCTATGTGCCGATCGACGAGGAAGGCGAGGCCGCCAGCAAGACGCTGGAATATGCCTTTGATGATTGGACCATTGCACGCATGGCGCAGGCGATGGGCAAGGGCGATATCGCGGCGACCTTCGACAAGCGTGCCGGCAACTGGCGCAATGCCTTCGACAAGGACACCGGCTTCATGCGTGCGCGCAAGCGCGATGGCAGCTTCCGCACTCCGTTCGACCCCAGCGCCAGCGGCTATGGCACCGACTACACCGAGGGCAACGCCTGGCAGTACTCGTGGTACGTGCCGCAGGACGTCGCCGGCCTGGCGGCGGCGCACGGGGGCAGCGACAAGCTGCTCGCGCGCCTGGACGATGTATTCAACGCCAAGGTGGATCCGTCCATCTTCGAGCACATGGAAGACATCACCGGCCTGATCGGCTGGTATGCGCACGGCAACGAGCCCAGCCACCACGTGGCCTACCTGTATTCGTATGCAGGTCAGCCGTGGCGCACCCAGGCGCGGTTGAAGCAGATCATGGACACCCAGTATGCCGACCGCCCCGGTGGGCTGGCCGGCAACGATGATGTCGGCCAGATGTCGGCGTGGTACGTGTTCACCGCCTTGGGCTTCTATCCGGTGGCCCCGGGCTCGGGCGAGTACATCCTCGGCCGCCCGTTCCTGCCGAAGACCGCGATGCGCCTGCCGAACGGCAAGGCGTTCACCATCGTGGCCGATGGGCTGGATGACAGGCACACCTACGTCGGCAACGTGAGCCTCAACGGCAAGCCGCTGCAGCGCACCTTCCTGCGCCATGACGAGATCCTGGCAGGTGGCGAGCTGCGTTTCACCATGCAGGCCGAGCCGGACAAGGACTGGCCGGGGCAGGGCGCGCAGGCGCCCTATTCGATGAGCCGGTGATGATTGGTAGGTGCCGACCTTGGTCGGCACGCTTCACGGCTGACCTTGAACCTGTAGAGGCCCCCCC